>QILJ01000302.1 GCA_003233295.1 Ignavibacteria bacterium
TCAACAGAACCGGAAATAACAACCTGACCGGGAGAATTAAAATTAGCACATTGCACAATACCATTTGATGAAGCTTTATCACAAATTATTTCTACAGTGTCCGGTTGAAGTCCAATAACAGCAGCCATTGTCCCCGGTTGTTCAATCCCGGCTTGAAGCATTGCTTGTCCCCTGGTTCTCACAAGTTTAAGCGCATCAATAAAATCAATAGCTCCTGCAGCAACTAAAGCAGAATACTCGCCAAGCGAATGTCCCGCCACCATATCCGGTTTAATGGACTTAACCTTTTCAAGCAGCACTACACTATGTAGAAATATTGCAGGTTGTGTAATATCGGTTTGTTTAAGAGAATCAATCGGACCGTTGAACATTACATCGGTAAGAGAAAATCCCAATGCATCATTTGCCGAATCCATTAGTTCTTTAGAGCCTTGATATAGGTCATTTCCCATCCCGACAAACTGTGAACCTTGCCCGGGGAAAACAAACGCGAGTTTACCCATTAGTCAATTCCCCAGACTAAATGCATTGCACCCCAAGTGTAACCGCCGCCAAACGCAGCAAGGATAAGATTATCTCCCTTTTTAATTTTACGGTCACGGTAATATTCTGTTAAGCATAACGGAATAGTAGCCGCAGTTGTATTGCCGTATTTTTGAATATTGATCGTAACTTTATCGGGAGAAATGCCCATTCTCTTTGCGGTAGCGTCAATAATTCTCAAATTAGCTTGATGAGGAACAAGGTAAGCAATATCATCAGAATTCAAACCGCACTTTTTCATAACTTCAGCAGAAACATCCGCCATTCCTTTAACCGCAACTTTAAAAACTGCTTTACCATCTTGATAAATATAATGCTCTCCGTTATCTACCGTTTTATGCGACGCAGGTTTAGCACTCCCTCCCGCCTTCATATAAAGATCATTTCTCCCGGAACCATCTATGTGGAGAATTGACTCTTTAACCCCCAAACTCGGATCATCCGAAGGCTCAAGCAATACAGCTGAACTTGCATCTCCAAATAAAATACATGTATTTCTATCGGTGTAATCTATAATAGAGCTCATTTTATCTGCACCGACCACCACTACTTTTTTATATTTACCGCTTTTAATAAAATTAGCGCCGTTTTCTAAAGCAAAAAGGAAACCTGAACATGCAGCAGAAAGATCAAAGCCCCATGCGTTTTTAGCGCCAATATTATCTTGAATAAGGCAGGCTGTTGCCGGGAAGAACATGTCGGGTGTAACTGTTGCAACAATAATAATATCTATATCTTCCGGGTCAGTATTGGTTGATTTTAAAAGATCTTGAACAGCTCTAGTACCTAAATCACTTGTCGCGCCGTCTTCAATTATTCGTCTTTCAACTATACCGGTTCTTGTTCTAATCCATTCATCATTGGTATCAACAATCGATTCAAAATATTTGTTGTCTAATATTTTATCAGGAACATACATCCCGACTCCTGTGATCACTGCGCTTATTTCATTATTTTTCTGCATATTCAGCCAATGTTCCTTTAATTTTATTTACAATATCTTTATCGTACATTTCCTTAGCCCTAAGAACCATATTTTTTATTGCTAAAGGTGAACTTGAACCATGTCCTATAATACTGATACCATTAACGCCAAGCAAAGGAAGCCCGCCTGTATTTTCAGGATTCGCTTTTTTCAATGCTTCTTTCAGAGGACCTCTGACCATTCCGATCTTTAGTTTATTCGTTAACCCAAGTTCAGCATAATTTTTAAAAGTCGCTTTCAAAAAAGGAATTATACTCTCGGCAAATTTCAAAATGATGTTTCCGATAAAACCGTCGCAGACAACAAGATCTGCGGTTCCCTTGAAAATATCATTTCCTTCAACATTACCAATAAAATTCAGTTCCGATTCTCTTAATAATTTGCTGGCATCGGCAGTTAACTTATATCCCTTGCTTTCCTCTTCTCCAACATTTAATATACCGACGCGAGGATTGTTAATGCTATAAATATTTTCAATGAGAATTTTACTTAGGAGCGCAAACTCAAAAATATGCTGGGGTTTCGAATCAACAAATGCACCAACATCAGCAACAAATGTAAATTCCCCTTTTTCATTAGGAAGCGGTGCTGTTAGTGTCGGACGTGAAACGCCTTTGATTCTTCCTATTCCGAAAATAGAATTTACAACCATTGCGCCGGTGTTGCCAGCACTTACAAAAGCATGAGCCTCTCCCGATCTAACAAGCTTTGCACCCACAGCCATTGATGAATTCGGTTTGTTCTTCATCGTCTCTGTCGGATGATCATGCATATCAATTACTTGCTCAGCATGAATAATATACTTTTCATCAAACTTCAGATTATTTGATTTTATTTCATCAATAATCTTTTCTTTTCTGCCGACCAGAAGAAGATCGAAATCACCAGACTCATTATATGCTTCAATAGCGCCTAGAACTTCGTTGCGAGGAGCGAAATCACCGCCCATCGCATCAACCGCTACAACACATTTTGTTTTCGAATTTCCAGTCATTTTGGAAGTTTGATTATGATTCTGGGACAAACATTGAGCGTCCGGCGTAATATCCGCAGCTTGGACAAGCTCTGTGACTTAATTTTAATTCGCCACAGTTTGAACATGCACTTAAAGCAGGTGCTGAAGCTTTGTAATGTGTTCTTCTTTTGTCTCTTCTGCTCTTTGATATTTTCCGTTTAGGATGTGCCATTTTACTTACCTTCTATTTAATTTAGATTACCTTTTAGTTTCTTTAATTTTTTCCATACCGGGTTTTCAACTTCGGTATTACAATCACATTCCGATTCGTTTAGATCTTTGCCGCAAACCGGACATAAACCTTTACATTCATCACTACATAAAATTTTCATCGGCAATGATAGCTTCAATATTTCAGTTACATCTTCTGAAAGGTCTATTTTATCATCTTTTGGTGAAAGATAATGAATCCCGGAACTATCAGTACTTGCTTCATCACTTTCGTACACAATAAAGTAAATGTTTTGAAAATGTTCGGAAAAACTTCTCTCAAATTCTGTTATACACCTATCGCACGTAAGATTTGCATTAAAACTAACATCACAGTCAACTATCATCTGTCTGTGCGATTTGTCTAATTTACATTCAACTTTTAATTTGCCAAAAAATCTATTATCTAGCTCAAGATCATCAACATCTTTCAGAAATTCAAAATGATGAACACCATCATCATAATTTGTGAACTTTATTTTCATCTGTACATCACTCTTGTATGATGAAACACCTATAATGTACGAACTCGTTCCATCAAACGCTATAAATAATTTAGCTAACAAAGTTAGTTATTATGACATATATAATCAAGAAAAACAATTACTTACCTTATTTCAGATAATTTAACTTATTACAGCCCAATTTTAAAATTTATTGATGCTGTTTTTGTTAAATTACAATATTTCTATAAATAATTCATTTTGAGTTTAACCGGATGGTCCTAATTTCTTTAATTGCAGCAGTCATTCCAATGCTGTTTTATTTGATCTTACTTTGGAAATTTGACAAATATGAACCTGAACCGTTACAATTTGTAATCTTCCATTTCCTTTGGGGCGGTTCAATAGCCGTCGCACTTGGATTTCTTGGCGGCAAAGTTATCTCTTTTCCGCTTGAAATATTGGTACAAGAACCAGAAAAAGCTAGTTTTATACAAATCATCTTAATTGCTCCAATTGTGGAAGAACTTTCTAAAGGTCTCCTACT
This sequence comes from Ignavibacteria bacterium, assembly GCA_003233295.1. The sequence goes on from QILJ01000302.1 coordinate 3,744, forward strand.
CTTTTGGACAGTCAACAACAAACGTTTTGATAACCTAACCGACGGATTGGTTTACGGCGGAGCGATTGGTCTTGGTTTCGGAATGACCGAAAACTTTCTCTACTTTGTCACCTTCGGTGATACTATTTCAAGCTTGATATGGCTTATCATAATCCGTTCTGGTTTTTCAGCTGTAATGCACAGTATGTCAACCGCTGCATTCGGAGCTTTATTGAGTACAAGTAAATATTCAAAAGAAGGGAATAAAAAACTACTGGTTATTGTTGGATTTGTAATCGCTATATCTATTCATTTCATTTGGAATTTAAGTGTTAGCTTTGCGGAAACATTTTTATTCGGGATGCTTTTCATTGTAGTTATTGTTGGAATTTTCATCGCAGTGTTCATCTTCGCTTTGCGATTTGAAAAACAAATTATAAAGAAAAAATTAAGTGATGAAATTCCTGAGGAATATATCCGGATACTTCTTTCTTCACTTAGGAATAGCAGAGGATGGTTTATCGAGGAATATAGAAAAGAATTTATTGACTCATCTATCACATTAGCTTTCAGAAAACATGAATTTGAAATATCACCTAAAAAGGAAGAACATTATATTGATGATATTCATAAATTACGCATTACGATTCAAGAATTACTTGTACTGAACAATAACAAGGAAAATAACATATGAAACCAGTCGGTTTATTTGGAGGGACTTTCGATCCAATACACATAGGTCATCTGATCACAGCTCAATCTGTCTTTGAAATACACAGACTTCAAAAAATAATTTTTATGCCTGCTTATGTTTCTCCTTTGAAAATAGATTATCTTTCTGCTTCATCGGAAGATAGGACGAAAATGGTAGAATTAGCGATCAAGGATTATCCTTATTTTGAGTTGAGCCGATATGAAATTGAAAAACACAAAATTTCCTACACTATTGATACATTAAAGAATCTCAAAAAAAGATATGACAAAGTTGAGTTGATCATAGGATACGATAATTATTTAGTATTCAATAAATGGAGACAAGCTGATGAAATCCTTCAGCTTGCGAAAGTTGTTGTACTAAACAGAAGAGTTGATAAAATGGGAAAAGATGAACAAGATGAGAGATTCATTTTTATTGATAATCCAATAATACAAATTACATCAACCGAGATAAGAGAGAGAGTCAGAAAAAATATGCCGATAGATTTCCTCGTCCACCCAAAAGTAAAAGAATACATTGAAAAGAAAAATCTTTATTCAGGGAGCAGATGATAAACGATAAACTACTGGATGGGCTTTACAATAAGGAGAAGCGCTCAATTGCAAGATTGATATCAATAATAGAATCGGAAGATGAATTATCGTTCGAGTATCTGAAAGCAATACACAAAAGAACGGGCAAAGCTTATCGAATTGGAATAACCGGTCCTCCGGGAGCAGGAAAATCCACTATCACAAATCAAATTGCTAAAATATATTTGTCTCAATCAAAATCTGTTGCAATTATTGCGGTCGATCCGACAAGTCCGTTTACCGGAGGGGCACTGCTTGGTGATAGGATACGAATGAACGAAATTGGGATGAGCGAAGATGTCTTCATCAGAAGTATGGCAACCAGAGGCAGTTTGGGTGGTCTCAGCCGTAAAGCTGTTGACAGCGCAGATATTTTTGATGCAGCCGGGTTTGATTATATAATTTTTGAAACTGTTGGTGTTGGGCAATCGGAGCTGGACATTGTAAAAGCTGCTGACACTACTCTTGTTACGCTTGTTCCCGAATCAGGGGACTCAATACAAGCAATGAAAGCTGGTCTTATGGAAATTGCCGATCTGTTTGTTATTAATAAGTTTGATAGACCAGCCGCAGAAAATGCATTCATGTCACTACAGACAATTCTCAATTTTCGTTCGGACGAGCCGAATGATTGGAAACCGCCAATTCTTAAATCAGTTGCGACTATTAATGAAGGAATTGATGAAATATTTAATACAATTAATGCACACCGTTCGTTTTTGCTGAATAATGATCTGTTTCAAAAAAAGCGCGCTGAGAATTTAAAGTTGAGAATCAAAGATATAGTTTTGGAAAAACTTACTCGGAAACTTTGGAGTTCAAATAATAATAACCTGCTTGAAAAATCTTTGAATGACATTTTATCTGGTAAACTGTCACCATATGAACTTGCCGAAGAGGTCATCGCAAAGTTTGATTAATAGAAACCTTTGTATAACCTATTTCAGCATTCTGTTTTGAGTAATATAGCTCTAATATTTGCTGCTTTAAAGTCTTCACTTAAAAGCTACACTTTACAAGTCGGGGGTCTGCCGAAGCTATACTTACTAAGTAGTATATGAAACAGAACAAAATGAGCAATAAATATTATTAAAAAAATAAAATTGCTTCAATTTTTCAGGTTATGCAAAGACTCCCTAATTCACAATTCAAGCTTAACTATCATAATTCCCAATAAAATAAACTGAAAACATAACAATATAAGAATCCCTTTAATTTATCTATATTTCTTACTAATTTATCGACATCATTTTTTAAGATTAATATTCTTTTAGAGCATGGACGATAATTTCATAGACGAAATAGTTAAAGAAGCAAAATTAGGGAAAAGACCTGCTTTTAAAGAGTTATGTGAGATAAATCTTAAAAAGATTTATAACCTTGCCTATCGTATGCTACTTACACCGGAAGATGCAACCAGAGTCACATCCAAAACTTTCATTGAAGCATGGGAGAATCTAAAACATTTACGTAGTGATCAAAAATTTGATAATTGGATAAAGAGTATTGCTATCCACAAAATTCTGGATAAAGCACAAATTGGAAAAAGCACAAAATTCTCTGGTAAGACGAGTGATGATAAAAGTCCTAATATTGAAAGTATCAACACAAAAAATGTTTTTGAATTGTTAATAATGTCACAACCAAAAATTGATAGAATAGTTTATATTCTTCATGACCTTGAAGATTATTCCTATAGAGATATTGCAGATTTTATGAATGGGTTAACAATTCCTCAAATAAAAGCAATTGTAAGAAGAACAAGAGAAAATTTAGTAGAAGCAATTAAATATGCCTAACGAAGAACAAAAAATATTACTTCACGATTATTTTGATGGACTTCTTTCTCCGGAAGAAGAGGCGGATTTTCAAACTTTGTTGATGGAAAACAGAAGTCTTGCAATTGAGTTGGGAAAATTGAAAGATCTAAAACGCCGATTAAAGAATATGCCTCTCAGTTTTGAACCTCCGCCTAAGATCATAAATAATATTACAGACAAACTTCTTACACTTGAAAGCACACAGGAAGAGGGAAAGTCTAAGAAAAGATTTTCTCGTAAGAATAAAAAAACAGAAAAGAAAAATAGGAAAACAAGTAGCGAAATTATACTGAATATCATTATAATCATTCTGTTATTAGCTCTTGGCGCTGGTGGCGTTTATTATTTTTATTTTATTAATAAAGTAGAAGCAACCTGGAGAATTTCTCCGATATCCGGACAATACAAAATCGGGAATAATATTCATCCGCTTAAAGAGATATCCGAAGAACAGATATTTAAACTTGGTGGAAATAGTGAGGCAGAGATTTATATAAATGATATAGGAACGCTTCATCTCAAAGGAAAAACTGTACTAAAAGTTATCAGTATTGATCCAGACCATGGTTCGATTAGTTTAAGTTACGGACACTTGGAATATATTCCCAAACCGTCATTAGGACAATTTCAAATAGTGATGAATGACTTGCTAATTACAAGTAAAAACTCAAAGTTCGAAATTTATTCTGATGATCTTGGTGATTTTACAATAAAAATTTTATCAAACTTTCTTGAGATTAAATTTAAAGAGATTGTTCTTAGGTTCGCTCATGATTATGTTGTTAAAATAGAGGCAGGTCAAGTATTAAAAACTCCATACAGCATTAAAACATCGCCGGAGTTCATAAAATTATTGAATGATTATGATTATAATCACGATGCGAAGATGTTGTTAAAAATAATTGATACAGCTTCGAAAAATGATGCGCTTACTTTACACTTTTTACTATCGCAAGTTGACCCGGCGAAGCGTGAACTGATAATTGATAAACTGAATACTATCATTCCCCTCCCCTACGATGTTGATAAAAGTAAAATACTCATACTTGACAAGCAGGGCATGACTAAATGGTGGGATGAAATTTACAGCGCAATTTATTGATTGAGATTAAATCTGCATCCACAAATATTTTTTAGTCTGATTCTGTTTTCTTATCCTTTACGAGCATCCAGAATAAAGCAGAGATTGCAAGTGTTACTCCACTTATAAGGAACACGATATTTTTATCAACAGAACTCTGCACGATCAAACCAACCGCTAAACTTACCAACAATTGAGGTATAACAATAGATAGATTGAACATTCCCATGTAAAATCCCATCTTGCTTTTATCAACTACTTCGGACATAATTGCCACACTCAGCATTTGTGTTTTCACTCTTCCTATCCGTTCGGCAATAGCTTCAAGTACAAAAGCAGGTAACAGCGCGCCGACAGCATTAAGTATTAAAAACGAAACAGAAATTATCTGCCCGGTTTTTAGATCGATCGCTTTTATCATCTCTGCTGTTGCTCCATCCGGGGTTGGATTCATTTTCTGCGTTATAAATGCGATTATAAAAACGAACATCGTCTGCACACCGATCCATGAAAATGCATTGGCAAAACTGATCTTCAAAAATGCGATGAGGTCTGTCTTGGATGCTGAATCTTCCTCGCTCTCATCCTCTACTTTTACAAGAGCTTTTGGCTCCTCAATAAAAAGTGACGGGATGATGGTAAAGAAAAGCACTAAACCAACACCGAAATAGATAAGGAAATAATTTCCCCAGATCGCCCCAATTGCATAAGCCAAAACGCCAAAACTGCCGGATATTGTCTGCATCCAAGTATAGCCTTTCGTACGTGGGTTCCCTTCCGGTGTAACATCTGCGATAATTGACCGCGTAGGGTTGAAGCTTACATTAATAGATAGATCCAAAGTAAGAGCTATCACCATTGCAATAACTTTAAGTTATCAAATGAAAGTGCATCATTGATCACACCTATATTGGGTAATGCCAGCAGCATTAAAGCAGCAAGTGTTCCGCCGACAATAATGAACGGTCTTCTTCTTCCACCGAGGAACCAAACTTTATCACTTATGAACCCTACAATCGGCTGTGCTATCAAACCGGCAATAGGTCATGCAGCCCAAACAAATCCCATTTCATGAAGGTCTAATCCAAACTGAGTAACAAGAATCCAACTGAGTGCAGATATCTGAACCGATAAGGCAAAACCCATTGCAGTAGCCGGTAGACTTAATAGCACATAAAATATATTAGATAATTTTTTCTGAATTTCGATCATAATTTCTCCGAAACTTGATGTCGTTATATAAATGATTTTGCAAGATAGTAATTAAAAGATTGATTTTCCTTTTCATTTGCTCACAAAATAATTATTTACCTTAAACAAGTTGCAATTGAAAGGAGTTCAAAATAACTTTGTTGGTTGATTTTTTATAATTATGCCAAAGACAACAGAAAAAAATATAACCAGTAATCGTAAAGCATTTCACGAGTATTTTATAACTCAAAAAATTGAGGCTGGTATTTCGTTGCTCGGTACTGAAGTAAAGGCTCTGCGTACAGGCAAGGCAAACCTTGTGGATGCTTATGCAGCAATTAAAAACGGAGAAGTTTGGCTGGTAAATGCACATATCGGCTTTTACGATCACGGGAATATTAATAACCACGAACCTTTAAGAAAAAGGAAACTTTTATTAAAAAAAAGTGAAATCAAAAAGTTAACAGTTAAATTGAATGAAAAAGGTTTTACGTTAATTCCGCTACGTCTCTACTTTTCTAATGGAAAAGTAAAGGTTGAACTTGGTTTGGCTCGCGGTAAAAAATCATACGACAAGCGTGAAGCCATAGCCAAACGTGATGCACAGCGTGATTTGGATAGACGAGTTAAGTTGTAAGTTCTGGATGCTGGTTGCTGGATACTAGATTATGGCTTGCCCACCTTTGGTGGGATACTGACGAATTAAAAAGATTGAATAATAAATATTAACAAGGAAATAAGTTGAGTAACAAAATTAAATTTCCACCATTAAATGAGCAATTGGAAATAATTAAACGAGGCGCTTCGGAAATAATTCCAGAAGAAGAATTGATTAAGAAATTAGAGAAGTCAATTGAAAGTGGTCAACCGCTAAATATTAAATTGGGCTGCGATCCGACACGTCCCGATCTTCACCTTGGTCATTCAGTTGTGCTGAGAAAATTAGCACAATTTCAAGAACTTGGACATCTGGCAATATTAATTATCGGAGATTTCACAGCACTTATCGGTGATCCTTCCGGAAGAAATACAACTCGACCGCCTTTGACTGATAAAGAGATTGAGAAGAATGCAAAATCTTATTTTGAGCAGGCGTATAAGATCCTGGATAGAGATAAAACTAAAATCGTTTATAATTCGGAATGGCTCGGAAAGATGAATTTTGCCGATGTAATAAAGTTAGCTTCTAAATATACCGTAGCTCGGATGTTAGAGAGAGACGATTTTACAAATCGATTCAAAAGCGGTATTCCAATCAGCATGCACGAGATACTCTACCCGCTTGCTCAGGCAATGGATTCGGTAGCAATCGAAAGTGACGTTGAACTTGGCGGTACTGATCAGAAGTTTAATCTTCTTGTCGGACGCGACATACAGCGTGAACATGGTATGGACCCGCAAGTTATTTTAACAATGCCAATTCTTGTTGGAACAGACGGTGTTGAGAAGATGAGCAAATCGTATGATAATTATATAGGCATCAGTGATTCACCTAAAGAGATTTACGGCAGAACATTATCAATACCGGATAATATAATCTACAACTACTACGAAGTTGCAACTGATGTTTCATCCGAGGAATTAAAAGAGATCAAATCTTACTTGGAAGATGAGACAAAGAATCCGCGTGATCTTAAACGACAACTCGCGCGTGCACTGGTCGAGATGTATCATTCGAAGGAAGCGGCAATTCAAGCCGAGCAAGAATTCGATAATGTCTTTATCAATAAAGGAATTCCGGAGGATATCCCTGAATATAAACCGGATACTCCAAGCATGACAATTATCGATTTAATAACAAAAGTTAACTTCGCTCCGTCCAAGGGTGAAGCGCGTAGACTGATTCAGCAAGGCGGTGTCTCGATAGATGGAGAGAAAATTTCAAATATTTTTCAAGAAATTGTTTTTGACTCTGAAAAGATATTAAAAGTAGGCAAAAGGAAATTTATTAAATTGCTGCCGAGCGATTGACGACATTAGTTATCGAGGTTATATCTTAAAAAGGAGAATAAATGTACGTTCCACGAAAAATGTTTTTTACTAAAGGTGTTGGAAGGCATAAAGAGTACTTGGCTTCTTTTGAATTAGCCTTACGACATGCTAAAATAGAAAAATACAACATTGTTAGTGTAAGCAGCATATTCCCTATCGGCTGTAAGAAAGTTTCTTTAGAACAAGGATTAGAAGAACTTTTCCCCGGACAGATTGTACATGCAGTAATTGCGCGCAACGCTACAAATGAACCGGGCAGGAAAATTGCAGCTTCGATAGGAACAGCTATTCCGGCAGACAAAACATTGTACGGATATCTTTCGGAACATCACCCGTTTGGTGAAACTGCTGATAGAGCTGGCGACTATGCCGAAGACCTTGCCGCCGGTATGCTTGCTACCACTTTGGGTATTGAAAATTTTGATCTGGACGAAGCATGGAATGAAAAACAGCAAATATTTAAGCTCTCAGGTAAAATTGTCCGTACTTCAAATATTACACAATCAGCTTTGGGGCACAAGGACGGTTTGTGGACAACGGTAATTTCAGCAGCAATTCTACTGCCTTAATTTTTTTTGGCTGAATTCTAATAAAAGCAGCAATTATACTTCTCTTTAAGAGTCCTTTGGACAACCCCGTTGGGGTTGTATATTGTTTTTTGTTTCTTTTTAGCTATGGGTTTTACCCATAGTTACTATATTTTGAACTGTTTCACAGTTCTTATTGACTGCGAAGCAG
>QILJ01000260.1 GCA_003233295.1 Ignavibacteria bacterium
TTAAAGAGAAAAAAATTCCTATTATTTGTATTGATAGGGGTCTTAAAAATATTGATGTAGATGTGGTACTTGTTGAAAACGAAGAGGGCGCATATCAAGCAGTTGATCATTTAGTAAAACAAGGACACATCAGAATTGCTTATGTCGGAGGAATCCCTTCTATTCCCACAACTTTGGAACGAGAAAAAGGATATTCTCAAGCTTTATTAGATAATGGATTAAATGTTGACGATGAATTAATAAAATATGGAGATTCAACACATCTGAGTGGAAAAGAACTAACCGAAGAATTATTACAATTGAAAGATAGACCAACTGCTTTATTTACCGGCAACAATCTAATAACACTTGGTGCATTAGAAACAATTCATAAACATAAATTGCATATTCCTGGTGATATAGCAATAATCGGTTTTGACGATATGCCCTGGTCTATTTCGTTGAATCCTCCTTTAAGTGCGGTTAGTCAACCCGGTTACGATATCGGTAAACGTGCTACAGAATTACTTTTTCAGAGAATTTCTGATCCTAAACGTTCACCTGTGAAAGTTGTATTAAAAACAAAATTAATATTGAGAGAATCGGGTTAGTAAACAAGAATATCGTTACTTAAACACATTTATTTGTGTATCGGTATATTTTAAAATAATTAAACTTTGGTAATATTATGATAAGCAAAATATTTTTTCGGAGTGCACATGCTGCTATAATAGGTAGTCTTTTGTTAATAGGATTCTCGTTGAATTCCTGCACCACAAATAAAGATAACGATCAAAAAGAGAATAAGACTACAAATAATCAGAAACCGAATATTGTATTTATCTTAGCTGATGACCTTGGCTGGAACCAAGTAAAGTATCACAATATTACCGATTATTACGATACACCGAACATTGATAAGATCGCTGCTGAAGGTATGAGATTTACCGATGCATATTCAGCAGCACCAATTTGTTCCCCGGCAAGAGCAAGTATTATGACGGGTAAATATCCCGCAAGGCTTCATCTAACGGATTATATACCTGGTAATAGTTATCCCTATGCAAGATTGAAAACTCCGCATCAGCAGCAAGGACTTCCTCTGGCAGAAGTTACAATTGCCGAAATGCTAAAAAAACAGGGGTATGTTACAGGGATGTTCGGTAAATGGCATTTAAACAAGGATAAAAATTATAAACCAGGACGCCCTGGTGATCCGGGTTCTCAAGGGTTTGATGATGTATTAGCTACTGTTAAACCGAAACCAGATGCGGATCCTAACAAAGATGCACATCATGCAATTGAAATTACCGATAGAACTTTGCAGTTCATCGAGAAGAACAAAGACAAACCGTTTTTTGCATATGTTTCGCATCATGTAGTTCATCGTCCGCTTATGGAGCATAAGGATCTGATCAATTATTATAAAACTAAACCTCATCCGGAGGACAAAGTCAATAATCCTATTATGGGCGCTATGATCGAACGGATGGACAGAGGGATAGGTAGAATTCTTGCTAAGCTGGATGAATTGAATCTGACTAAAAATACTATTGTTATATTTTTCTCGGATAACGGCGGATTTAAATACTATCAGGATCAAGCACCTCTGCGTGGAGGTAAAGCCATGGTTTTTGAGGGAGGTATTCGTGTCCCTCTTTCTGTAAAATGGCCTGGAGTTGTTAAGCCGGGTTCTGTTTGCTCGGTCCCGGTTATTTCTAACGATTTCTTCCCGACTTTAGCTGATATGGCTGGCGCTCATCCTGGTGTTAAAAATATTGACGGGGTTAGTTTAGTACCTCTTCTTAAAGGGGCTAAGTCACTTGATAGGGAAGCGATCTATTGGTATTATCCTCACTATCATCGTCAGGGATATAAACCATCCGGAGCAATAAGGATGGGTGACTATAAACTTATTGAATGGTACGAACGCACTGCTATAGGCGGCGAGCATCAGATCGATTTGTACTATATAAAGGATGATATTAGCGAAAGCAATAATCTGGCGGAAGAGAAACCTGAGTTGGCAAATAAAATGAGAAGGAAACTGCATCAATGGTTAAAAGATGTTGGAGCACAAACAATGCCCTTGAATCCAGATTTTAATCCTGAAATGCAGTACTTTCCGGAAAAGAATTGGCCTAAAGGCAAAGATTATCAATACTTGGATATGCAATTTCCAAATGAAGAATAGTTAATATAAATAGAAGTGAAATGAAAACAATAACTCTTAAATTTCCGAATCAAGTAACATTCGGCAACGGCTGCATAAATAATTTTATCGAGGATTATTCCAAGAAAAAATTGAATAAACTTTTTATCGTCACATTTCCCGAAATGCTGCCGGCACTGGATGAAAATCTGCATAAATTACGATCTCTTGGTATAGAAGTGTTTATAGACACATCAATTGTTGCCGAACCAAGTTATGAATCTTTCAATACAGTTTTGAACCATGCAAAAGATGTAAAGGTAGATTCTGTTGTTGGTATTGGAGGCGGAAGTTCTCTTGATGTAGCCAAATTAGTTGCTGCACAACTTAACAACAATCAGAGCATCGAAGAAATTATAGGAATTGGAAATCTTAAACAACGGACTATCTATCTGGCATGTTTACCAACCACTGCTGGAACTGGAAGTGAGGTTTCGCCCAATGTAATTTTGCTTGATGAATCAGATAATTTAAAGAAAGGTATAGTTAGTCCTTTTCTTGTGCCTGATGCAGCTTATATAGATCCCATCTTAACACATTCTGTTCCTCCTTCAGTAACTGCAGCTACAGGAATGGATGCATTAATTCATTGCATGGAAGAGTTCACAAATATTCATGCACATCCCATTATTGATGTTTATGCCATAGAAGGGGTTAAGCTAATTGGTGAAAACCTGGAAAGAGCATTCTTTAATGGGAAAGATGTAGAAGCAAGAGAAAAAGTTGCACTAGGTTCACTTTATGGCGGACTTGGTCTAGGACCAGTAACTACGGCGGCTGTTCATGCATTGTCCTATCCTTTGGGAGGTGAATTCCATATACCGCATGGATTATCCAATGCAGTTCTTCTTCCTTATGTTATGAGATACAATATGATTGCAGTTCCCGACAAATATGCTAAAGTTGCTATTGCTTTGGGAGTTGATAAACAAGCCAGTGATTTGGAAACAGCTGAGAAAGGAGTTGAAAAGATATTTCAATTATGTGAATCGCTTGAGATTCCGACGAAGATTTCAGAATTAAATATTCCTAAAGATGCGGTTGATAGAATGACTGAGAGCGCTGTTAAAGTAACAAGACTGCTGGTAAACAATCCTCGCTCTTTGAGTAAGGAAGATATACGAGCTATTTATTTAGAAGCATTTTAATTAAAGTGGTGGAAATGAAAAAAGTTAAAGAACATGCAGGTGTTATTGTTCCGATGATAACACCTTTTACAGAAGATGGGAAAATAGATCTTGATTCTGTTGAAAGAATTATTGAAAAATTTATCGAAAATGATTCGTTCCCTTTTATATTAGGAACAACAGGTGAAGCGGCATCAATTTCTAATGATGAAAAACGAAAGTTCGTAAAATTTGTATGTGAAAAATTTGCCGGTAGAACAAAAGTTTATGCTGGTGCGGCAAGTAACAGTGTAAACGAAACAATTGAAAACACAAAAGCATTCTTCGATTCTGGAATCATAGCGGTAGCTTCACATTTACCAAGTTATTATCCCCTGCATCCTTATCATATGATGAAGTATTATGAAATTCTTGCAGAAAAAGCTGGTGGTCCGATAATCGTGTACAACATTACTGCAACAACACATATGTCAATTCCATTGGATATTGTTGATCAATTAAGCAGACATGAAAATATTGTCGGTTTAAAAGATTCAGAGCGCAATCAGGAAAGGTTGGACAAGTCCATTGAATTATGGAAAGACAGAGAAGATTTTTCTCATCTTATCGGTTGGGGTACAAAATGTTTTGAAGGTTTGGCAAAAGGTTCCGACGGTATTGTCCCGAGTACGGGAAATTTTTCTGCTAAAATATATTCCGATTTGTATCAGAATGTACTTAATGACAATCTGGATGAAGCTGCTGTTATACAAAAACAAACCGAAGATATTTCTGCAATATATCAAAAAGATAGATTACTAAGTGAAGCGCTAGCAGCATTAAAAGTAATGATGAAATCGGTTGAACTCTGTGACATTCATGTTCTTCCACCGTTAACCAATACTTCTAAGAAAGAGGCACGAGAGATCATTATACAAACTAAAGAGATCGTTGAAAAATATAACCTAATTTGATTGAAAGATAAAATGAAAAATAAGCTGCCGATAATAGGAATTACAATGGGCGATCCGGTAAGTGTAGGACCGGAAATCGCGATCAAAGCTCTTACTAATGAAGATATCTATTCAATTTGTAATCCAATTCTTATTGGTGATTTCAAAGTGGCTGAGAGAATTCGTGATCTGCTGAATATAAATGTTGAACTTCAAAAAATTGATTCGCCGAATCAAGCAGAGTTTAATTTCGGGAAGATAGATATTTTGGATATGGATAATTTTGATCACGAGAAAACCAAACTTGGTGAAATATCTGCTGATGCCGGAAAAGCAGCATTTGAAAATATTAAAAAAGTAATTGATCTTGCTCTTGCCGAAGAGATCGATGCTACTGTTACCGGACCGATCAATAAAGAATCAATCAATCTCGCCGGATTCAAATTTTCTGGACATACTGAAATTTACGCACACTATACAAATACAAAGAAATACGCTATGCTTCTTGTTGAGGATAACCTTCGTGTAATCCACGTTTCAACTCATGTACCTCTGCGGATGGCTTGTGATCTGGTGAAAAAGAAAAGGATTCTTGACACGATTGAACTCATCGACAGCGCATGTAAACAGTTGGGAGTAAGTCATCCTAAAATAGGTGTTGCCGGACTGAATCCTCATGCCAGTGATGGCGGTCTATTCGGCGATGAAGAAGAGAAAGAAATCATTCCCGCTGTTAAAGAAGCAAGAGAACTCGGCTATGATGCTGAAGGTCCGATTCCTTCGGACACACTTTTTTCAAAGGCGATAGGCGGATTGTATGACGGATGTGTGGCAATGTATCACGATCAAGGGCATATTCCTTTTAAAGTTGTTGGTTTTAACTGGGATAAAGCTGCCGGGAAAATGAAAAGCGTTCGCGGTGTGAATATAACGCTAGGTCTTCCAATCATTCGCACTTCCGTTGATCACGGAACAGCGATGGAAATAGCTGGGAAAGGAATTGCCAGCTCTGAAGCAATAATCCTTGCAATAAAGTATGCGGCAAAATTAAGTAAAACAAGAAAAAAAGGAATTTAAATCTTATGATCGTTGTAATTGCTGATGATTTTACTGGAGCTGCTGAAATAGCGGGTCTTGGACTTCAATACGGATTGAAAGTTACAATGGAACTTGATATGGTTCGGGAATCGGATACCGACCTTCTGATAATAGCTACCGATACAAGATCGATGAGTAGCGAAAAAGCATATGAAAAGATGAGAGAGTTGAAAAAAGAGTTGATGAGTATTGAGTATGATTGGCTTTTTAAAAAAACAGATTCGGTTTTCAGAGGACATATTCTTTCCGAACTTAAAGCGTTGTTGGATATAAATTTAAAGAAAAAAGTTCTGCTTGTTACTTCAAACCCGGCATTGGGTAGAAAAATAGTTGATGGTAAGTATTATATTAATAATACCCTGTTAAATAAAACCGGTTTTGCAGATGATCCGGAATATCCAATTGAGTCTGCAGATGTAGTTGGGTTATTAGGTGTGAACGGAGATATCCCGATAAAATTATTATCGACGGATGAAAATATAGAGGAATACGGCATCTATATTGGGGAAGCAGGTACTTTGGGCGATTTGAAAAAGTTGGCTTCAAAAGTAACAAAGGATATCTTGACTGCAGGGGCTTCGGGTTTCTTCGGTGCACTTCTTGAATTGCACGGGTATTGTAAAGTAAATGTTAAAAATAATTTTTCTTTCGAAAAAGAGAAAAAGTTTCTGATAGTTCAAGGCAGTGCTTATAATAAAAAGGATATCAGTTCAGAAATATTGAAACGTGAAAATATTTTTATTTCAAATATGCCTAAAGAGATATTCTACAACAAAGAAAATTCAGACGAAGTATTTGAAGACTGGTTACAAGAAATAATTGATAAATATAGGTCTCACAATAAAGTGTTATTGGGCATTGATCAGCCTGTGGTTAGAGACAAGAAAGTATCTAGAAGATTGAGGGATGTATTTGCAGATCTTATTGTTGAACTTTTTAATAAAGTTTCTATTAGTGAAATGATAATTGACGGCGGGGCAACAGCTTATTCCATAGTATCAAAATTGAATTACAGAAAGTTCTATCCGATGATGCAGATAGCTGCTGGTGTTATCAGAATGAAAGTTGAAGAGAACCCGGATATCTGTATTACTCTAAAACCTGGTAGTTACACTTTACCTGAAAGTTTATTAACAAGTTTGGAAAGATCTAAAATAAATTAATTCGTTTTTAATAGTTGAATAAGGAAATATAATGTACGGTTATACACTTGGATGGTTGGACTATGTAGTTATAGCAATTTCACTAGTTGTATCTCTTTATGTTGGTGTTTACTTCTCGAAAAGACAAACTAGCACAAAAAATTATTATGCTGCCGGCGGACGTATCCCTTCATGGGCTGTAGGAATGTCAATATTTGCTACGCTGATAAGTAGTATAACTTTTCTCGCCTATCCAGGTGAAGGTTTTAAATCAAACTGGATACTATTAGTCCAGGGTATCATGGTTGTAGTTGTTTTATCCGGATTGGTTTGGTTTGTAGTACCTCTCTATAGAAAAGTTATAGGTATAAGCGCTTATGAATATTTTGAAAGGCGGTTTGGACCATTTGCACGGTTCTACAGTTCTTTCGCTTTTTCTCTTACTCACTTTTCAAAAATGGGATCCGTTTTTTTCCTTATGGGACTTGCTCTAACAAGTATGACCGGCATTAATACATATCTTATAATCTGGATCATTGGATTTGCAATTATTTATATAACTCTTAAAGGAGGTATGGAAGCTGTTATTTGGCTTGATGTTATTCAAGGTTTCATGCTTATCGGTGGAGGACTAATAGCTCTTTCCGTTATCCTCTTTAGTATTAAAGGCGGACCCGCTGCTATTATTAACACAGCTGTAGAGCATAATAAAATCGGGTTTGGACCTTATGATTGGGATTTTACGAAATTAACTTTTATTGTAATGGTACTAAACGGTATATTTTACGGGATACAGAAGTACGGAACAGACCAGACAATAATCCAGCGTTATCTGACTGCTAAGACTGAGAAAGGAGCTGTAAGAGCTGCATTGATGGGTGTTCTCCTTAGTTTACCGGTTTGGACATTATTTATGTTCATCGGTACTGCGCTTTATTCTTATTATCAAATATCTGCGGATGCATTACCGGTGGGTATAAAACCGGATGCGGTTTTCCCTTATTTTATCGTCTCTCAATTACCAACGGGGATTGTTGGATTAATCCTCTCGGCTCTAATAGCAGCGGCGGTTTCAAGTTTGGATTCCGATCTTAACTGTATATCGGCAATCGGGGTTGAGGATTATTATAAACGGTTCAGACCGAATAGTACTGATGAACAAAGATTAAAAGTAGGTAAGACTGTCGTTTTTTTTTCTGGTATTGCTGCCTTGATCGTAGCATCTCTTTACGTTGTTCTCGGCGGTAAAGGTGTGCTTGGCATTGTCTTCGGATTATACTCAATATTTTCGGGCGGTATTGTTGGAATATTTTTGCTTGGGATACTCACGAGACGCGCTAATCGTAAAGGAGTTAATATCGGTATCATAGCAAGTATAATATTCACTGGATATGCTGTTTTAACTTCACAGAAGTTTGGCGGTTCTACGCTTATTGACTTAGGGGATTGGAACTTTACTCAACATAAATATATGCTGGGTGTTTATACTCATATTATCGTTCTTATTGTTGGATACTTAGCAAGTTTGTTCTTCCCGCATGAAGAAGTACATGAAGATTTAACAATATATGCATGGTATGAAAATTTGAGAGGTAAAAAGACGACCAATGATATGTAAGAAAGTAGTCTATGAATAAAATTAAGTACGCTGGGAAATGCAGACATGAGTATTTAATCGTTGATCTAAAAATAAAAGTGTAATAGTGAGTGATACGAAGATTAAAAATATTAAATACTGCACAACGGTTTTAAGTTCTTGTAATGAAACTGCTGCCTCAACTATTAAAATTCCGCTTATAATATTTTTTGAAACTAAAATTGATTTTAGTTTCAAAAGATAAAGGGAGAACTTGGCAAATAAGGAAATCAATCTTTCCCAGTTTAGGCGGAGGACAGCGTCCTGCTTTGATAAGATTAAAAAGCAGTCGTTTATTATATGCAGGTGATTTCCAACGAAAGGACGGATTTCAACCAAGTGGAATAACAAAACGCGGTTCATTTGTTGCACTATCCAATGACGAAAGGAAAACTTGGAGAATCAGAAAACTTCCTGGCACACTTGAAAGTTCAAAAGAAGAAACCGCAGAAGAAATGAACGGGGAAACTATCGGGTATGTAAGTGTAACTCAAAGTGCTGACGGAATGATCCATTTGATCACTTCAAAGAACTCGCCGGCTCTTCATTTTGAGTTTAACGAAACGTGGATTTTAAATTCTTCTAGAAAAATATCAGATGCCGATTTAATGAAATCTACTGCGCATAAAATTACGATTAAGAAGGATTATAGCGAAAAATATCCGGATGGAAATATTCGAGTAAAATACAGAGGCAGAATATCTGATAACGGAAAATTTCTGCTAGATGGAAAAGAAGAATGGTTTTACGAAAACGGTTCAAAAAAATATGAGGCAGAATTCAAACTCGGTAAAAAAGTTGGAACGGAAAAATATTTTTCACAAAGCGAAAAAATTCTGTGGGAGAAGAATTACGAAAAACCGGATGAATTTACTTGGACGCAATATTGGAGAAATGGAAAAATAAAATCCGAATCACATTGGAGAAAGTTTATATGTAATGGGGTCGCAAGGATATTTGATAGTAATGGAGTAATAATTAAAGAAACCGTTTTTAATAAAGGAAAAATTGATAAATGAAAATGATAATGTTTAATCATAAATTTTGGGAGTAGGATGACTATATTATTTGCCTTAATAGCTGTGGTTGTTTTAATGGTAATAGCTGCAACTAAATATCACTTCCACCCGTTTTTGTCATTGTTGCTTGCCGCAATTGTAATGGGATTTGTAGGTGGGTTGAGTGAATCAGAAGTAACTTCCACTTTGATGAACGGATTCGGTAAAACACTCGGCAGTATTGGAATTATAATTGCTTTTGGAACGATCATCGGTGCTTATCTCGAGAAAAGTGGCGGTGCAATGGCTATGGCTAACCGTGTGCTTAAGTGGGTTGGTGAAAAGAACTCAACCCTTGCAATGAATATCACAGGATTTATTGTGTCGATTCCTGTCTTCTGTGATTCCGGTTTTGTAATTCTTTCTTCATTGAATAAAGCTTTAAGCAGAAAGACGAAAACACCTCTTGTTGTTCTCGGGATTTCACTTGCAGCAGGTTTATATGCCACTCATGTGTTTGTGCCGCCTACACCGGGACCGCTTGCCGCCGCCGCTGCGTTGGATGCCGATCTCGGACTTGTAATTCTACTTGGTTTAATTGTTGCGATTCCTGTTTCTCTCGCTGGATTTTTCTGGGCTAGGTACATAGGTAAGAAATATGGAGGTGCGTTATCGAAAGATGAAATTACCGGGACAGCAAATGAAAAACTACCGTCAACAAGTTTATCATTTGCCCCGATCATTGTTCCTATTGTTTTGATCGCACTTAAATCAATTGCAAATTATCCTACTCATCCTTTCGGAGATGGAACAATTGCAGGAATATTAAACTTTGTTGGTAATCCGGTAATAGCGTTGTTTGCAGGCGTGTTTCTTGCTTTTAAGTTAAAATCCAACACAACAGACGATACTCATTTTGACTGGGTGACAAGCGGATTGAAAGAGGCAGGAATCATAATATTAATCACTGGGGCAGGTGGCGCTTTCGGTGCAATACTTAGAGCGACTGGAATTGGGGATATCATTGGCTCAAGTTTCTCCGGTTTACAGATTGGGCTACTTTTACCATTTTTAATTGCTGCTGTGTTAAAATCTGCACAAGGTTCTTCGACCGTTTCAATCATTACTACGGCAGCTATTGTAGCTCCGTTGTTGGAATCGTTTGGGCTTGCTACTCCGCTTGGTCGTGCGTTGACAGTTTTGTCTGTCGGAGCCGGAGCAATGACCGTTTCGCATCTTAATGACAGTTTTTTCTGGGTAGTCGCTCAGTTCACAGAATTAGATACTGCAACAGCGCTTAGGAGTCAAACGATTTCGACTTTTCTGCAGGGTTTGACCGGGATAATAATTATAATGATCATAGGATGGATATTTATATAAAGCAAATTACAAATTATTAATATAGGAGCTGTGGTGAAACAACAAATAATTCAAATAGTATCTAAAAGTTTTATTGTTCTACTTGTACTGCTGAACTATGCTGGAGCGCAGACGATGCCTGCATCAATTGAAGAAAGCGCAAGTGAACCGGTAGTATATGTATGTGACAGGGTGCCCGACGCACATTATTATGACGGTAAGCTGCCGCATGCTGTCGGGGTTCACCATTATCAAATTTACAGGGCTAATAGAGCTAAACCTCTGGATGGAGATAAATTAGGCTGGACATATAATCACCAACCATTTTTAGCCTATTGGAATGGAAAATTTTATGTCCAATATTTGAGCGATCTTTTTCAAGAACACACACCTCCGGGGAAAACTTTGATCGTAACTTCAAAAGACGGCAGGCATTGGGAGAAACCGGTTGTTGCATTCCCGGAATATACTCTACCGGAAATAAATTATAAAGGTCTGCATGTTGATTCAGGTACAAAATCGGTAATGCATCAGCGTATGGGATTTTATGTTGCGCCAAATGGTAAGTTTTTAACATCGGCATTTTACAGTTATTGTGCAACACCTCGCAACTCTCCAAATGCTGGTACTGGTTTGGGGCGTGTTGTTAGGGAAATTAAGAAAGATGGAAGCTTCGGACCAATTTACTTTATACGGTATAACCGTCATGCCGGCTGGAATGAGGATAACACAGATTATCCTTTCTACAAAACAAGTAAGGATAAAGAATTTATAGCAGCATGTGATTCTCTGCTTGCGAATAAACTTATAACGCTTCAATGGTGGGAAGAGGACAGAGCGAATGACGGTTTTTATGCAATCAATCCGGGCGACGTTAAAAACTCACATTATTTTTCAGCTGATATTGTTACATCTAAAGGTGCAGGTAAAGCGTTCAATTTTTATCATAGACCGGATGGCGTTGTTGTTGGGTTGTGGAAAAATCAGTATACAGCAATGAGTCCGGATAACGGAAAGACGTGGACGAAGATAACAAAGAATAGAACTCTGATGACCGACGGTGCTAAAACTTGGGGACAGAGAACCGAGGATGGTAAATACGTGATTATTCATAACCAATCAGCTACTTCCAGGAATCGTTATCCGATGACATCAATGACAAGTTCTGACGGACATTTGTTTGATGATTTACTTTGTTTAAGGAACGATATTCCATTCAGACGTTATCAAGGAATTCATAAAA
>QILJ01000304.1 GCA_003233295.1 Ignavibacteria bacterium
TTACTCTTACGGAAACTTCTGTTGCACTAGGGCAAGATGTTGTTGTTGTAGCAACAAAACCAATGATACAAAAAGATCTAACAGCATCTACTTCTGTTGTCGGAGACGATTTAATCAAAGAACTTCCGGTTACAGATCTTGGTGACGTGCTTGCACTTCAAGCAGGTATTGTTATATCACCGGGCGGGGGAATTCATGTAAGAGGTGGAAGAAGCGGACAGGTCGCTTATCAGATTGATGGTGTTCCTGTAACCGATTCGTATGACGGCAGTACAGTTGTTGAGGTCAATCAAAACGCTATTAAAGAGATGCAAGTTATAAGCGGTGCCTTTAATGCGGAATACGGTCAAGCTCTTTCAGGTGTTGTTAATTTAGTAACAAAAGACGGCGCTAACGAATTTAGCGGTAACATTCAGGCTTTTGCTGGTGATTATGTATCCTCTCAAAATGATTTGTTCTGGAATATTAACGATATAAATCCGATCAATATTGCTAATATTGAAGGAGGCATAAGCGGTCCGATTATCAAAGAGAAGTTATTCTGATCTATACAAACCTAAGGTATTACCAAGATTTGGGATATCTGTATGGAAGAAAACAGTTCTTAGTCTCCGATTATGCTAACGAAGCAGCAAATTCAGGTGGTGCAAAGTACTTGTTTTATGATAAGGACAGACATATCAAAGATTCAACTTGGTCAAATGAATATGTTTCCTTAAATCCGAGGAGGAAATTTTTCGGACAGTTGAAGTTGACCTTTCGAGTTATTTCAGGTATGAAGGTCAGCTATAACTTTTTTGGTGATAAGCAGGATTTCTCATCCGTCGGCTGACAGATTTGAAATGACAGATCCATAGAAATTTATTTTGCGGAAACTTTAATATTTATTAAACCGAGATTGTGCAATAGAAAAAAACGATGATGTTCAAAACAGTTGTAATCTAATAATAACAATACTTTGGATTAAATATGTTATAGAAACTATAACATTTTTCTTGTAGATAAATAAAAAAAATTTTAATTTAACCTTGGCAGTTAGAAAATATTATTAAACATATTCTTTCACTAAAAAACAGCTAATGAAAAAACTTTTACTTTTTTTTCTTACTTTATTTTTGCTTCATCAGTCCTACGCTCAAACTGTTCCTCCTAAAAGGGAATTCAGGGGTGCATGGTTGTCCACGGTTCGTAACATAGACTGGCCCAGCAGTCCAAGTGATCCTACAGATAAAAAGATAGAAGACTTAATAAAAATTATTGATTACTTAAAAGCTGCAAATATTAATGCAGTTGTAATGCAGATACGTCCTGCTTCTGATGCAATGTATGCATCTACTATTGAACCATGGTCTTACTGGTTGACCGGCTTGCAGGGGAGAGCACCGAGTCCATTTTTTGACCCGCTCGAAATTGCAATAGAGGAATCTCATAAAAGAGGGATGGAACTGCATGCATGGATAAATCCTTACAGAGTTAGAAATGCCAGTTACAATCTTGCCCTTGATGACATGAACGTTGCAAAGCAGCATCCCGACTGGGTGTTGAACATAAACGGTGATGAGATATTGGACCCTGGACTGCCGATGGTTCGTGAGTATATTGTATCGGTTATTGACGATATTATTACAAGGTATGATGTTGATGCGATCCATTTTGATGACTACTTCTATCTCGAAGGGATTACAACACAGGATGACCAAACTTTTGCTGATTATCCCCGTGGCTTTACTGATAAGGGTGATTGGAGACGGGATAATGTAACTGAACTTCTTCGTATGATCTATGCGGAAATTCAAGCGGTTGCTCCTAATGTTAAGTTTGGACAAAGCCCTCCGGGTATTTGGAAAAATGGCGTTCCTGAAGGAACATATGGGTGGGATGTTTATAGCTCAATTTATTGCGATGCTGTTGGTTGGCTTGATGAACAAGTGATCGACTATTTAGCTCCTCAGTTATACTGGCAATTTGGCGGGGGACAAGATTACGGAAAGTTAGCTCAGTGGTGGGGAGAGCAAAGAAACGGAAGACATATCTATCCTGGACTTGCTTATTATCGAGTTGGTCAGACAACTTTTGATAAAACCCAAATTGGGAAGATGGTCAGGTTCAACAGGAATAACGATGGAATTCAAGGTGAAGTATATTTTACATCCAATAATTTTGACGATAATCTAGGCGGCATAACCGATACTTTAACAAATGATCTCTATCGGTATCCGGCATTACTCCCTGTTATGGATTGGAAGGATACAACTCCACCGGATTCTCCTGCAAATCTAAGATTTGATCGTGTTACAGGAACAGGTACAACTGCTCTTACTTGGGATATCCCCCAAAATGAGGCAATTAAATTTTATGTTATTTATCGATCTACCGATCCGGCTTTCAGCGGTAGTGATATAGGAGATCCTTCGAATATACTTAAAATAACATCCAACAATTTTGTTCAGGTAGATGCAGCTTTTCCAAGCGATAAAGGATATTATTTAGTTACAGCGCTTGACCAAAACAATAATGAAAGCGGTGTAAGCAATAAGTTTGAATTCCAGCCGTCTATTGTAATCCCAGATATTCCAGCTTTAGTATCACCTATAAACACAGCGAGCAATGTTCGTGATACAATGAACCTAGTGTGGCACTATGCGCTAAATGCAGATTCTTATTCATATAAAGTTGCTAAGGATCAATCCTTCACTGAAATTGTGCGAAGTGAAAGTTCTGTTCTTGATACTTCAGTACAGATCACCGGACTCGAGGGTTTAACAACTTATTATTGGAACGTTACTGCTTCAAGTATGGCTGGTAATAGTGATGCTTCGGAAACGTATAGTTTTACAACAGCTTTTCCTTCGTCGCCGGTACTGGTTACTCCGACTTTCCAGCAGCTTAATGTAGAACTTGATCCGGAATTTACTTGGCAGGGAGATGCAGAGAGCCTAAGTTTTAGGTTCCAGCTATCAGAAGGACTTGGTATAAATACGGACAAGATGATAGTTGATACAGTTCTGAATTCAACTTCTGTTCAAGCTTTTGGATTAAGACCAGGTACATTCTATGCATGGAGAGTGAATGCTTCAAATAGTTTTGGTACCAGTTTATGGCCGGACACGGTATTCCAATTTAAGACGATCGTTATTTTACCTGATATACCAGTGTTGCTGGCTCCACAAAATGAGTTGAATACTTTATCTGATTCAGTTACATTTATTTGGAAAGCCTCTGCTTATGCAGATAAGTATAATCTTCAAATTTCTTATGACAGCAATTTTACTCAGAATTTTATGTACCAAAAAGATATTTCTGACACAGTTAAAGTAATCGGCGGTTTCGAAGGTGAAACAAGCTATTATTGGAGAGTCCAGTCCGTAAATAACGGGGGAACGAGTTCATTCTCAGATGGCTTTATGTTCACAACGGGATTTCCGATATTGCCTGTAACACTTTACCCAGCCTACCAGCAGCTTGAAAGGGAACTCGACCCCATATTACTTTGGAGTTCAACTAAAACTGCAGCAAATTATTGGGTTCAGCTTTCGGCAGGTTTGAATATTAATTTAGACGATTTGATCATCAATGATGTTGTTACAGATACGTTCTATTATTCGCCGATGTTAGAAGTAAATACAATTTATTCATGGCGTGTTTCTGCATTTAATAATGTAGGAAGCAGCGGTTGGACAGATATTACTCAATTTAAAACTGCACAAGATACTATCTTGTCTGTGAATAATAAAGAACTTGATGTACCAAAGGAATACTATGTGGAACAGAATTATCCTAATCCCTTTAATCCTTCAACGATTATTTCCTTCGGTTTGCCGAAGAGTGGAATGACTACGTTAAAAATATACAACATACTCGGGCAAGAAGTTGATGTTTTGGTGAGTGAATATTTAGAAGCAGGAAATTATAAATTTGAATTTAACGGAAGTGATTTGTCAAGTGGAATGTATGTATACAGGTTACAGTCGCAGGGTTACGTTTCAATCAAAAAAATGTTGTTGCTGAAATAAATTTGTGTTTAATATTATATTGAAAGATTTAAAATATTTAAGTTGATATTTAACTAATAAATTTACAATTTAGAGAAGATAACCTTTAACAAGGGGAAGTCAAATGAAAAAACTTTTACAACTTAGTCTAATAATACTTCTCACTAATCTAAGTCTACTAGCTCAATCAGGTAAAGTTTCAGGTACTATTACAGATTCAAGAACCGGCGAACCTTTAATAGGTGTCAACATTATTGTAGAAGGCACTATGTACGGGGCTGCAACTGATCTTGACGGCTTCTATTCAATTTTGAATGTCCCTCCGGGGAATTATTCATTAAAAGCTTCTTATATTGGATATACTCCTCAAATTATTACAAATGTGATCGTTAACATTGATGAAACCACGATTATTGATTTTCAGTTAACTGAGCAATCCGTTACAACTCAGGAAGTAGTTGTAGCAGCTGCAAAAATTCCAATAGTTCAGCGAGATGTTTCCTCGAGTAGAGCTAACATTACTTCTCAAGAAATTGCAAGTTTACCGACTATTAATATTAATACTGTTTTAGGACTGCAAGCCGGTATTCAAGCAACCAGTGAAGGAATTATTGTTCGTGGCGGTAACATTAGGCAAACTGCATATGTACTTAATGGTATGATCTTAAGGAACGAGAGAGATAATACGCCATTCACCGGTATAAGTGTTACCTCTATCGAAAATATGCAGGTTCAAACTGGTGGATTCAATGCTGAATATGGCGATCTCAGATCCGGACTTGTAAACATTGTTACAATGGAAGGCAGGAAAGATCGATATACTTTTAATATGATTGGCAGGTACAGTCCCGCGCAGCAAAAGCATTTTGGTATGTCGCCGCACGATGCGAATTCCTATTGGGTTCGTCCTTACTTAGATAATAATGTTGCATGGACGGGGACAAAGAACGGAGTTTGGGATGAATTCACACAGCGTCAGTATGCTGACTTTGAAGGTTGGAATTCCATTTCGCGTAAAACCTTGGAAGATGATAATCCCAATAATGATCTTACGCCCAAAGCTGCACAGGATCTTTTCCTTTGGGAACACAGAAGACAGCTTGATATTGTCGATCCTGATTATGAAGCTGATATGACATTTTCGGGTCCTGTACCAGGTGGAAAAGCGTTGGGTGATTTGCGTTTTTTAGTTTCCTACAGACAAACAACAGAGCAGTATCTTGTTCCTCTATCAGTACCTAATTATAATGACTGGTCAACACAGTTCAAATTAACATCTGATCTGGCAAAGGGAATGAAATTGACTATTGATGGAATTTATGGAAAGGCAAATGGGACAAATAATAATAACAACGGTACTGCTGGGTTGTTCAGGTCTCCTGGTAGTATAGCTAGTCAATTAAGCAGGGTCAGTTTTATTGATACAAGAATGTTTGCAACTGATTACTGGGCGCCAAGTTCAATTATCAACAATAGTATTGGCGCCAAGTTTACACATGTTATCAATCCGACTACATTTTATGAGGTAAGACTCTCTCGTTATGGTTCAAGCTACAATACTAACCCCGCAGGACTACGCGATACTTCAAAAATTAGAAAGTTTGGAAATTCTTTTTGGGTTGATGAAGCACCCTTTGGTTATATGCCTGAACCCAGCACAGGTATAAATGGTATGAGAATGGGTGTTGGTATGAGTAACTCCAGAGATTCCAGTGAAATTGCTACATATACTCTAAAATTTGACTATACAAGTCAACTGAATAAATTCAATCAATTAAAAGCCGGTGTTGATTTCAATTATACAGTCAACCAAACTAATTATGCGTCTGTTGACGAGTTCCTACCGCAGGGTCGTTCACAATCAAAATGGGATGCAAAACCAATGAGGGGCGCATTATATGTTCAAGATAAGTTAGAATTTGAAGGGATGATTGCAAACTTGGGTGTAAGAATGGATTATTTTGATCCCGGCGGTGAGTGGTGGGTTTATGATCCGTGGTCTGATGCTTTTAGTGCGGTAAATTCACCAGGCATGGATACATTACTTACCAAACAAAGGACAGAAAAACAAATTACCTTCAGTCCGAGAGTTGGTATAGCATTCCCGATAACGGTAAATAGCAAATTGTATTTTAACTATGGGCATATGCGGTCGTTCCCGACTCCCGAAAATTTATATCTTTTAAGAAAAAATTCATTTGATCAGTCAGTGCTCAGAATTGCCTCACCTAATAATCCGTTGGAAAAAACGATTCAATATGAGTTGGGTTATGAACATAATCTGTTTGATCAATTTTTACTTAGAGTGGCTGGGTATTATAAGGATATATCAGATCAACCATATTTGGTACGCTATATTAATAGAGACGGTGATATAAATTACACTGTATCAGAACCTAATTCTTACGGTGATATTAGAGGCGCTGAATTTACGATCAGCAAAAACAGGGGTGAATGGTTCCAAGGATTTTTTAATTATACATATGATGTATCAACCAGGGGTAATTTTGGATGGTCAAGGCAATATGAAAATCCAACTGAGCAAAAAAATTATGAAAGATCTTCAGGAGACGAAAAACAATTCAAACCTGTTCCCCGTCCGTATGCCAGAATCAACTTGAATTTCTTTACTCCTGCAAGACTGGGCTTATTCCTTGGTGATTGGAGGCTGAACCTAGTCGGAGGATGGAATAACGGGTTCTACTTTACATGGACAGGCGGCGGAGCAATTCCTGGAATCCTGAATAATGTTCAGTGGAAAGACACCTACACAATGGATCTGAGATTTTCAAAAGCATTTCACATTTCGGATATGGCTCAAATCGAATTGATCATGGACGTCAGTAATTTATTTAATTTTAAGAATATGTCAAGTCGATACGGTTTTGTTGACGGAAATGACTACAATGATTATATGAAATCACTTCATTTACCTTCTAATTTAGGGGATGAACTTGAAGGAGCTTATATTAATATTCCTGGCGAGGATAAACCCGGTGATTATAGAACAACCGATGAGTTTACGCCAATAGTACCTGTTGCTGATATAAATAATGTGAATGATCCTTCCGATGTAGCAATCTATTGGGATAAGCAAACTCAACGATATTTTGAGCACACTGGAAGTCAGTGGGTAGAAGTGGATAACGGAAAGATGCACACTATCATTAAGAATAAACAATATATAGATATGCCGAATCAGCAATTTTTTACATTCTTAAATCCTAGAAAAATATATTTCGGCTTAAGACTATCAATCAATTTTTAAATTTTTGTTAATAGAAATCTCATTGAGGAAAAAATGAATATTTTTCATAATAGCAAATGCAAAACTATTTTCCTTAGTTTTCTTTTTTTGTTTTTCATCAGTTTGGTACTTTCAGCTCAGGGGAGAACAAAATGGTTAGCTGTCGGGACCTTGCACAATTGGTACTCTGAATTTGGGTCGGAAATTGAAGAGGGTTTATTTACATCTCAACAATATGGGCTTAGATGGCCGGCAAATCATCCATTCATGGATATGCAGGCAGCAAAAGCATTATGGATTGGTGTTGAGAATTTTACCGATGCAGACCAATTTGGAGGCAACACTTTTTTACATAAAGTTGTGCATGTCGGTCCTAGAGTAAACGGTGCAAACGAGTTCTTTCCCGTTAAGTTCAAAATGTATGGTAAATTTGAACAGCCTCAAGTTTATGTTGACGGGAATTTATCCTTCGAACTTTCTCAGGAAATTGACGAGTTAAATCCAAATCAGCCTTATGATAAGCTGATATATGACGAAGTAAATACAATGATAGGGGCTACTGTAAAAAGAAGGATCTACCAGTTCAGTCAGCAGTACCATGATAATTATATCATCCATGATGTAACGATTGTGAATACTGGAAATGTTGATGATGATCCTGAGATTGAATTACCGAACACAACATTAGAGAACCTTTACCTCTATTATCAATATCGTTGGGCTATTTCGCGTAACACGAGGTATGTTATCGGGAATGCAACCGGATGGGGAATTAATACCATGCTGGATGTAAGGGGTGATGGTCTTGGCGGGCAATACGGAACGGATAATGAAGATATTAAAGCTAACTATGCATGGCACGGGAAGTATCCGCCCTTTACTGCTTACGATAATATTGGAGGACCAATCTGGACACCTACAACAGTTGGAGGTCTTTTGACAGCAACGGATACTGTAGGCAGGTTAGGTTCTGCACAATTTTGCGGTGTTGTTACATTACATGCCGATCAGGATCCTGATGATCCGGTCAACGATGATTCTCAACCTTCAACAACCGGGTATATTGGATCGGACAAACCGTATACTTCGAAAAATGATCCATTCAATCCGGTAAAAATGAGTGAAGAATATTCTTTAATGTCCAAAGGTCATCAGGAACGTCATGCATATGTTGTTGAGCCGGCAGGAAAATTTACAGAACCAACCGGTGATCCTGCGCTTGGCTCCCCCGGCGGGTTTTCAAATGTGAATGGTTACGGACCTTATACTTTAGCACCAGGCGATAGTATTAGAATTGTTTGGGCTGAAGGTGCAAAAGGTCTTTCTTGGGAAAAGTGTGTAAGTATCGGCAGGGATTATAAGAACGGTGTAATTGATGCAAAAACAAAAAATGAATTTGTGATGACTGGAAGAGATTCACTTTTCGAAACATTTAGAAGAGCTATTGCAAATTATAATTCAGGACAAGGTTTTACTGCTCCTCAAAATCCATTACCTCCGTCCATCTTCAATGTTGATGGAAAGGGTGATAGGATCGAATTAATCTGGGATTATGATGAAACGATCGGACCCGCAATTTCGGGATTTGAAATATACAGAGCTAGGGAAAAATCTGACAGTACTTATTATTTAGTAAATACCGCTTCCCCTAGCGAAAGAATATATAAAGACACAAGTGCAGTTCGAGGTGTTAGTTACTTCTATTACATTCAAGCTATCGGCTTAGCTTCGGACAATAACGGCGGTGGAATGACTCCTACAGGTGTTCCTTTACGAAGCGGCAGATTTTATACTCAAACTTATACGCCTACACAATTGAAAAGACAAGCATCAGCAAGTGTTAGTGAATTCAGAGTTGTTCCAAATCCTTTTATCAGAGGAGTTGCAGCGGAACTTACATTTGGAAGTGATGAACCAAATAAAATTGCGTTCTTCAACATTACTGGTGATTGTAAGATCCAAATATTTTCTGAAATGGGTGAGTTGATTTGGGAAGTAAATCATAACGATGGAAGCGGTGATGAATTTTGGTATCAAACAACTTCCAGCAACCAGCTTGTGGTTAGCGGTGTTTATATTGCTGTTGTTACCGATAATCAAACAGGTGAAAGGTCGATTCAAAAATTTGCAATTATTCAATAAAATTTATCTGATGGGTACATCAATGAAAAAAAATATAATTACAATACTTTTAGCAGTTCTCCTTATTGGCTTTGGATTAAATACCGAAACATTAGCACAGGATCGGCAGAAACTTGCTCAAACCGGTATGAAGTTCCTTGGTGTTTCAACCGATGCTAGGGTATCGAGTATGGGTGACGCAATAACATCAATATTCGGAAATTCCACGGCTATGTTGTATAACCCGGCTGGTATGGCTGATCTTCAAAGTAATGTTGATTTTTCTGTAGGTAATTTACAGTGGATAGCCGATATAAACTATTTATATGCTACTATCTCATTTCAGCCGTTCTCTGAGAATTACGGCATTTTTGGATTCTCGGTTGTAAATGTTAACTATGGCGACTTTATCGGAACAATAAGAAAAGATAACGATCAGGGCTTTGAAGAAGTGGGGACGTTTTCTCCATCTTCTATTGTTATTGGCTTTAGTTATGCAAAAATGCTCTCTCAAAAATTTGCTATCGGTGCTAATATTAAATATGCCAGACAGTCGCTAGGCTCCGGTGTAGTTGGGTTTAATGCAGATGGTTCATACAAAACGGAAAGTTTTTCTACTGATGTTTTTGCATTCGACTTTGGGCTGATATATAAAACTGGTTTCAAAAGTTTTAATATTGGTATGAGTATAAGTAATTTCTCTCAAGAAATTAAGTATGTTGAGGAAGGATTCCAGTTACCGCTATTATTTAAGCTCGGTGTATCAATGGATATGATGAATCTATTTAACATTGATAAAGAAAAACATTCATTTATGTTATCAGTAGATGCAACTCATCCGAGAGATTATCCTGAGCAGATCTTAATTGGAGCAGAGTATTTATTCCTGCAGAGTTTTGCTATAAGGGTTGGATATAAAACCCCGACTGACATTGGCGGTCTTAGTGCAGGCGCTGGTGTAAAAGTGAATATCGGAGGTATGGCGTTAGGTGTTGATTATTCTTACGCACCCGCTGATGTTTTCGATTATGTTCAAAGAATTGCTGTTAAGTTTGCTTTTTAATTTTATATAAAACTAGATCATTGTTACATCCGGATAAAATAGAGGATCAAAACAGATGAAACGAAAATTTAAAATATCATCAATAATCAAAATCGGATTACCAATTTTATTAATTTCATTATTATTATTTGGCTGTTCTGAAGATGTTACTCCAAGTTTATATGAGAAAGTAAATGATAGTGCTCCGACACCGGTTATAAGTGATATTTCACCTAAGGTAGGACTTGGCGGAATAACAGAGTTTACAATTACCGGTCAAAATTTTTCTGATGTCTTGGATGAGAATGTTGTCTATTTCGGTGCAACTCCAGGAACAGTATTGAATGCTTCTGAAACCCAGCTTGTAGTGCTTGCTCCGAATGTTATTCAAGATTCTATTGCAGTAAAGCTGAATACGTTAGCGGCTGAGTTCAGTAATGCAATAATTATCGATCTTAAATCAGCTGTTCGCGAGCCATATGACTTTGCTGATTTTGAGCAGCCTTATGCAATAACAGCAGATAATGTTGGTAACGTCTATTTGTCATTTGTAAGTGATAATAAAGGACAAGGTATTAAGAAATTGACCCCGGATGGTGAACTGCTCGATTTTGCGCCAAAGGGCGGCGAAACATTTTACTTCGGGTTGCAGTATGGACCTGGCGGTAAGTTATACGGTGTTAGAGGTGTTAGAGCATTGTTTGTTGTTGAAGAAAATACCCCTCCTGCAACATATGCAGTTTTTGAAAGTGGGACATCGATGTTCGATCTGGATTTTGATCAAGATCATAATATTTGGACTGCCGGTAAAGGTGGAAAGATTTTTAGGGTTCCAGCGAATCCAACAGGTACTAGTGACTGGAAATCATTTGACTTTGAACCTGAAGTTTCTGCCGTAAAGGTATATAATGGATATCTATACTTAGCCACTAAAAGAGATCTTTCACAACTTATTTATAGGATACAAATAATTTCTGCAGATAGTTTAGGAGCGCCGGAAGTTTACTTTGCATTTTCGGCAAATTATCCAATGACTGTTACAGTTAATGCAATTACTTTTACCTCTGACGGTCAGCTCTTGATCGGGACGAATGATTTGAATCCGATTAAATATGTAAACACTGATGGTACTTTCGGAGATCTTTACGACGGTGTTCTTAATCCTGAGATGATCAGTTTTTCATGGGGAATGGGAAATGAATTATTTGTTACAAGAGCTAGATTTTCCGGTAATGGGATTGAGACAACTCAAACTATTAGCTGTTAACATGCAGAAAAAAGGGGCGCCGCAATATGGGCGGGAATAATTTAGGTTTTAATAATTTATGAACATCTAAAAAAAAAAATAGATGTTATCTTTTTTAATTGATTTTAATAAAAATATTAGTGATTTTACAACGTTATATTTAGAAAACTAACTAACTAATCATTCATTTTTATCATTACTTTAGGAGGTACTATGATGAAAAAACTATTTACAATGTTAGCCATTGTTGCATTGTTTGCATCTACAATGAATGCACAATGGACTGACTTAGGCGCGTTCCCCGACACTAGTTATGTCGGAAGTACACATGGTATAGCGGTGGACCCAGACGGTAAAATTTGGACTGCCCCATACTATTATGAAGTTCCTTGGATTGTAGGCGAAGATACCCTAATGACAGCCGGAATCCGAGTCTTTGAGCCAGATGGAACTGAGGCTTCTTTTTCACCAATCACAACAGTAGAAACAGGTGGAGGATTTATAGTTGATACTCTCTATCCAGGTAGATGTAGAGGATTAACTGCTGATGAAAACGGAAACATTGTTTACGTTTCATCAGGACCATCCAGAATGTATAAAATTGATTACAAAACAGGTGCAGGAATAGCAGCTGTTGAAATACCTGAATCTGGTTCTTCTCCAACACAACCTGGAATATCTGATAACGGAACTATTTTTGTTGGTCCAGTCGTTGGTAATGGTGG
>QILJ01000395.1 GCA_003233295.1 Ignavibacteria bacterium
CAGCAGAAGCAGCTTCGCTCAATTCATGAAACTGAATTGTTCTTTCCAGCAATTTTTTTGAAAGAGTGCCTAGAGTTTCTAACATGATATTTGTGGTAACTTGTCTCGGCGCAAGAGTAATGATCTCCTTTTTTAACGAGCGTAGTTTCCTATTAGTCGGGACAACCAAAAGAAATGATTGCAGTTCATTATTCCTGATCTTTTCATCAATCAGGTTATCAAGATCAATAGATTTAATATTTTCTTTTGTCAGAATCATTGTGCTAAGATAAGATCTCTGTACGAAGAACGAATTTGGTTTTTCAAATCCAGGTTCAGCAATTCAACCATTTCATCAAAAAGTTCTTTTGCGTATTCTCTCGAACCACGCACTACAGTTTCCAATTCAATAAACTGTCCCAAATTTTCAACTGTATCCAAATGTATTCGAGTATCTTTGTACATGTATAATTCACGTTTCTTTATGACCTCTGTTTCAATCGGGAACAAAGATGAAAAAAGAAGTTCTGTTTCCTTTCCTTTAATATACACAACATAATAGTTGCTCCATCTATCTTTTTTCTGCTCTTCCCTGTTATACTTAATCAAACTATAATTGCCGTTTTCTATTCTAAGTTTGAGCAGTCCATTTTCAATCTTATAATAAATATCTTTTTGATTCAATATTTTTTCAAAAGCGGAACTAATTTTTTCTAAAATTTGTTTAATGTTGTGATGATTCTCTACTTTTATTTTTAGTTCTAAATTTACAGCCATGTGATTTCGCTCTATTAGTGAAATAAAATTTAAGTGGCGACAAAAAAGTGTATTATTTATAACTGTGAAATTTAATATATTATTAATAATAAAATTAACAAAGAGTTGTTTGTAAGTAAATGAAAAGATTTTTACTAATACTTTTTCTCTTGCCGACATTTTTCTTGTATGCACAGAAGATCGGGGAGATGGCACCGGAAAAACCGCCTGAAAAATTTCCGCCCCGCGCTTGGGGTGTGGACCTTTTATTCAGCGACGGCGGATTTGGAATTGGAACTTTTTACAGACGCTCTTTCAATATTAAACTTACCGGGTTTGTTGACGTTTCATTTTCCGAATCAAAATCTGCGCGTGAATTTGAATTTTACGATTATTGGGGTAGACCTATTGTTATTGGGAAAGAGAACAGAGTATTTGTTATCCCGGTAACTGCAGGATTACAGTATCGTCTATTCGAAAAGGAACTGACTGACAATTTGCGTCCTTATATTAACGGTGGAATTGGACCTGTATTTGCAATTTCAACACCTTACCAAGTAGAATTTTTCAACTCTTTTAAATATGCGAAAATTCATCTCGGCGTTGGCGGATATATTGGGCTTGGCGCCGACTTCGGTCTGAGCAAAACTAACCTCATCGGGTTGAACATGCGTTATCACTTTACCAAGTTTCTTACTGAAGGTGTAGAACAAATGAAAGGACAGGTCACTACTGAACTTGGTGTGTTTTATATCGCTCTGAAATTAGGTTTGATGTTTTAATCTGACAGAAGTAGATAAGAATCTAATTCCATATATTCTAGCTGTTATAAATTACTACCCCACACCAATCCAAAATTTTTAACGACAAATCTAAGTTTAATTTTTTATTTTGCTTTTATGGATTAAACATCTTATAGAATGCAATGAATACAAAAACAGTCTTTCTTACTATCTTAATTTCAATAACAATCTTTGGTGTTGTGGTGGCACAGAATAACTTATCTCAGATGCTTTATGATCAATATCCTCAATTCAAGGAAAATGAAATCATTGAAAAAAGATTTTCCCATGAAGAGTTGATGGATGTACTAGAAAAAATTCATAAATCCGATTTAATAAAAGTTGTAAATGCAGGACATTCTATTGAAGGAAGAGAAATAAAATTAATCCGAATTGGCACCGGTCAGATAAATGTGCTGGCGTGGTCGCAGATGCATGGAGATGAATCCACAGCAACCATGGCATTGCTTGATCTCATTAAATTTTTTGCTTCCGATAACGATGAGTTTTCTAATGTCAGAAATTTAATTACAGAAAAAGTTTCATTCTATTTTATCCCGATGCTTAACCCCGACGGAACTGAAAATTTTACTAGGCGCAATGATATGGATATTGACATCAACCGGGATGCACTGAGACTGCAGTTTCCAGAATCACAAATTCTTAAAGCTGTTCATGACAGTCTGAAACCTGCCTTTGCTTTTAATCTTCACGATCAGAGCACTAGATACACTGTAGGCAACAGTTACAAAGTGGCAACTATCTCCTTCCTCGCACCGGCGTTCAATTATAAGAAAGACATTAACGATGTACGTGAAAATGCTATGAAGTTGATCGCTTACTTGAAGAAAGAATTGGATCATTTTATCCCCGGTCATATTGCAAAATACAGTGATGATTTTGAACCGCGGGCATTCGGTGATAACTTTGTTAAGTGGGGCAGCAGTCTTATTCTGATAGAATCGGGCGGATGGAAAAATAATTATGAAAAACAATTTTTACGCAAGATCAATTTTATTGCATTGGTCAGCGGACTATACTCAATTGCAAGCGGGTCTTACAATAATGAATCGATTGAAGATTACAACGCCATACCTGAAAATAAGGAAAAATTATTCGATCTGTTGTTGAGAAATGCGACAATCGTTAATAACGGTAAAGAATATCTTATTGACATCGGGATAAATCAGAATGAAGAAGGAACTTCTGACAGCAGAGATTTTTATTTTGACGGCGTGATTGAAGATGTGGGAGACCTCTCCACCTTTTACGGATATGATGAGATCGGCTGCAAAGGTATGAAACTTGAACAAGCAAAAATATATCCCGAAACATTCAAAAATATTGACGATCTCAAAGCAATTGACATCCCGAAAAAGATATTGTCTAAAGGTTACTCATTCGTTAAAGTGGATTCAATAAATACCGAGGATAAATTTACCCTACTTCCGGTAAATATCATTGAAAATAATTCTGACATTAAAATGGAATTCAAGTTGGATGAACCGGCGAACTTTATTCTTACAGAAAATAATGAACTTATCTTCACTTGTGTTAACGGTTTTCTTTATGATGTACGCAGTCAAAAAAACTATATAAAAAACGGCAGAATTTTCAAGTAACCCAATTTTAATTTACTATGAAATTGTGCTTGATATAGACCCAATTTATTTCTAACTTTAAAGACTTTAAAAATCAAATTATAATTAGAAGGTAGGTGAGTAAGTTTGGTCGGTATTATTCTTTCAGACAATGAGAATATTGACAGAGCTCTAAAGCGTTTCAAGAAAAAGTACGAAAGATCCGGTGTACTAAAAGAGTTTAAGAAACGACAGTATTATGTTAAACCATCGATTGAAAAAAGAATGGAACGCATAAAAGCTAGAAGAAGAGCTTACAAAGAATCTCAAAGAGATTATTAAAATAAAAAACCCTCGTCATTCGAGGGTTTTTTATTTTATTTATGTCCATTCAAATAATGCTTATGAAAATGTGAAGTTATCTTCTCGAACATCTCATCAACACTATTACAATAATCAAACAGTTTAATATCACTTTTACTTATAGTACCAAACTCCAAAAGCTTGTCAATGTTAATAACCTGTTTCCAGTAGTTTTCATCATATACTATAACTTTCATTTCTTTCTTTATCTTTTTCGTCTGCATAAGAGTGATAACTTCCATCATCTCGTCCAGCGTACCGAAACCGCCTGGGAAAACAATAAGCGCTTTTGCAAGGTAAACAAACCAAAACTTACGCATGAAGAAATAGTGGAATTCAAATCCAAGTTCCGGCTCCACATATTTATTTACAAACTGTTCAAACGGGATGCTGATGTTCAGTCCCAATGAATATCCGCCGGCAAGTTTAGCACCTTTATTTGCCGCTTCCATTATTCCAGGTCCCCCGCCGCTGCAGACAATAAACCGTTTTTCATTAACAGGTAAATTCATTGACCACTCTGTCAATCTTTTAGATAACTCAACCGCTTCCTCGTAATAGTGAGACATGGTTAGCATCTTTTCTGCTTCCTTTAGTTTTTCCTTGTGATTTCTTGAAGCTGTATTTTTTACTTTCTTCAACTTGTTCAGATCCGCTTTAGCTTCTCTCATCGATTTGATTCTGGCAGAACCGAAAAATACGATCGTATCGATGATATTGAACTTTTGAAAACGTGACTTCGGCTCTATAAACTCTGCTAGGATCCTTAATTCTCTAGCATCAGTAGAAGTTAAAAAGTTCATGTCTTTATAAGCTTTTTCAATTTTTTGTTTCTTTTTACTCATAATCTTAACTCGCATATTTAATCCGCCAAAGGCGGATAAGGGATGAATTCCCTGCGCCCTTGCGGCGAAAATATTTACTCCATGATGATACCCCGTCTGTTTGCGGCGGGAAGATTCATTTAGAAAAAAAAACATGTCCCTTAAAAAAAGGAGACAGGCATTTTTACTAAATTTTTAATTAACTACTTTTTTTTCGGTGTAGTTGTATTATTATTACTATTATTCTTGTTTTTGTCCGTTGCAGCTGGCGGTGTAGTCGGCAGCATTGGAGTTGTTGGCGCCTGCTGCATTTGTCTCGAACTTTGTATTATACTATTTCTCTGATCGCTGGTAGTTTGACCGGGTAAAAAGAAGAGATTGATTACTACTGCCAAAGCAAGTAATGATCCGCCAAGCCACCATGTTGACTTACTTAAAAAATCAGCTGTTCTTCTTGAACCGAACATTGTACCGAAGTTAGCTGCTCCACCCGTAATACCAGCCATACCGCCGCCTTTACTCGATTGCAACAGAACAACAATTACCAATAAAAATGCTAAAATTATTTCGATAGCCATAAAAAATGTATACATCATATTCTCCTAAAAATATTTGGTAGCGAGGGAGGGATTCGAACCCCCGACACGTGGATTATGATTCCACTGCTCTAACCGACTGAGCTACCTCGCCAAAAAATTTAAAACAGATTACAAATATAATTATTGATTTTAGAAACTACAAGATTTTTAAAATATTGAGTCATTAAACACTAACTATATTTCAAAAAATGATATTAAATATTTTATCGAGTTAATATCATTTTTCTTGTCAGCACAAAATCCTCTGCAATGATTCTGTAAAAATAAACTCCATGAAGAAAATTACTTGCTTCAAACATAACGGAATACCTCCTCTCGTATTGGAATTTGTTTTCGAGAATTGCAATCTTTTCACCTATTGTACTGAAAACAGTCAGTTCAACATTTGACGCTTTTGGCAGAAAATAACTTATATTTTTTGTTGGATTAAATGGATTAGGATAATTTTGATCCAATTTAAAACTGTTTAATTTTTCATAATTAACATCGGTAGTAATTGAAACAGAAATAGTATCTGAATTTAAATAATGTCCGCTAATGTTAATTTGCTTCAAGTAATATAAATTGCTACCATTATTTATCGGGTCTAAATCAACATAGGAATACTTATTAAGTGTAAACCGAGTTCCTCCGAAAGTCAATAGTACTCCAACTACCATTATTAGCATTACCTCGAACGATATCATACCCGTAAATATTGATTTCTGTTACTGTTTCCCATTCTATTAATATTTCTCCGTTTACATACTCAGCTGTAAGAGAATTGAGGTTAACGACCCCGCCCAACAAGATGGCGGACAGGCATTCGTTGACCGGAATATCAAAGTACAGAATAATAAAAAATCATTCAACTAAATTAGTTTTAATCGCATAATTAGTTATTTCGGCATTGTTTGTCAAATCCATTTTTTCAAGGATTCTGGCTCGATAAGTACTTATGGTTTTACTGCTAAGAAAAAGTGATTCGGCTATTTGACTTAGTGATTTACCTGAAGCTATAAGAAGCAAGACTTGAAATTCTCTATCAGATAATTTTTCATGAGGGAGCTTGTTTTTATCTTCACCAAAAGAAAATGCAAGTTTTTCAGCTAAAGTTGTTGAGACATATTTTTCTCCTTTTGCTACTCTTCGTATAGCGGAAGCGAGTTCTTCAGCTGCTGTACTTTTATTTAGATATCCTGATGCTCCCGCTTTCAATGCTCTAATTGCATACAATTCTTCGGGATATGTGGATAAAATTAGTACCGGAAGATTACCATAATAATTTTTAAGTTCAATTAATACGTCCAATCCACTTTTGTCAGGCATAGAAATATCCAGAATTATTAAATCATATTTGGTAGATTTTACTTTATCTAGAACTTCTAGACCATTCACAGCCTCCTCAACTTCCGCTACTTCATGCATTTCTTTAACAATCTGTATTAAACCTTTGCGAACTACAGAATGATCGTCGGCCACTAATATTTTCACTTTATTTTACCTCTTCATTAATTTTCACTTGCACATTAACTATAGTACCGTTGTTTTTTTGCCCGGAAATTTCTAATGTACCTCCAATGCTGTGAACACGCTCATGAATACCAAGTAATCCCAGCGATTTAGGATCATTGATGTTTTCATCATCAATACCTATACCGTTATCTGAAATGGTTAATTCAACTTTCGAATTAATAATCTTAACTGAAATTGTTGCTTCTGAGGCTTTAGAATGTCTTGCAATATTGGTAAGAGATTCTTGTACTATTCTAAAAAATTGAACGCTAATCTTTTCATCCAAAGTAAAATCTTCCGGCTCGCAGTTTAATCTTGTTTTTATACCTGTTCTTTCCTCAAATTGTTTTGCCTGCCACTCTAATGCATAATAGAGACCAAGGTCATCTAAAAGCCCGGGACGCAACTCCGTGGATATTCTTTGGACTGAAATGGTTGTATCATCAATTAAATGTGTCATCTGTTCAAATTTTGCTTCAAGTTCTTTAGATGGGTTAGAGATATTTTTTTTTATCCAATGCAAATCAAATTTAAGTGCAGTAAGCCCCTGACCAACAACATCATGTATCTCACGAGATATTTTGGTTTTTTCCTGTTCACTTATTTCTTGAGCATATCTATTTAGTTCCCTTAACTGCAATTGAGAGCGTTCAAGTTCCTTTTGAATTAGTTCTCTTTCTACTATTTCCTCCTGCAAATCGTCCATTAAGTTAAGCGCTGCTCTTTTACTACCTTCAATATACTGAAGCATTTGTTTTAATTCCGTTTCAAATTCCTTTCTCTTCATCAGTTCTTGTTCAAGTTCGTAGGCTCTATTATAATATCTCTCTGTAATTATATCTTTCTGCTTAATGAACATCTCATCATTTTTTGTTTGCTCTAATGAACTTTTTATTGTTGAATATAAGTCGTTCCTAATAATCGGTTTTGATACGTAATAGTCAGCTCCATTTTCCAATACAGCCTTGGCTATTTCAGCATCTCGTTTTCCCAGCGCAATAATGGGAATTCTGATTTTACTATGTGTTTTTATAAACTTGATAATGTGTATGCTTTCATTGTGCAATTCGGAGATTTCCACAGCTATTAAGTCCGGAGGTTCTTCCTCAATGGCACTAACAATATTTAAGTGGTTAGTGTTTAAAATTAAACAAGGCTCGTCAAATGATTCTAATATGGTTGCAAATGTTTCTTTATCAATATCATGCTCACTAATAAGTAATATTGTAATAGTTTTATGGTTATTCATAATTATTTTAACTTGCTGTTCATTATAAATTATAATTTTTTTAAGGATTCTTCAATATTCTCTACACTTTCATACTTGGGCGGTTGACCTAATTGACGAAGAAGTTCATTTATCTCTGATTTTAATTTTATCATTCTGTTTTCTCTGCCAACAAAGTGTCTATTAAATCGTAGTAGTTCTTCGTTCTTTTGTTCCATCTCCAATTCTTTTCTTTTTCGCTCGGTTATATCTCTTGTTCTACCATGAAACCCTAATAAATTTTTATTCTCATCATAAATCGGATTAGCAATTACTTCAACATCAACTAACTTACCATCCTTCCGTATTCGCTTAACTTCAAATTGTAGTTGAAATAATTCACCATTTTTCCCTTTTAGTAATCCTTCTTTTAAATTAGCCTCAAAAATGGGTATATATTCAGGTGCAGTTATTTCTCGGATATCCTTTTGCATATACTCGTAAACGGTATAACCTAAGAGATCGAAAACAGCATCATTAATAAAAGTATAGTTCATGTCTTTATCGACCGCCCAGATCAAATCAAGTGTATTGGTTGCCATTAATCTAAACTTTTTCTCACTTTCGGCAAGTTGCTTTTGCAATTCAATCTTATCAGTAATATCCTCAGAAATTCCTAATAGGAATTGAGGTTCCCCATCCTCGGCGTAAATCGGAATTTTTTTTGTATGCAGAATTCTAATTCCTTTATTTCTGGTGTGAACTTGTTCTTCAGGAATCTCGACCATTTTCCTTTCTTCTAAGACTAACCTATCTTTTGAAACAAAAAAATCAGCTTCTTCTTTCGGTGAAAAATCATAATCGGTCTTGCCAAGAATTTCCCCTTCCGGGATTCCCGTAATTTCTGTAGCAGCTTTATTGTAACGGACAAACTTAAGGTATTTGGCATCCTTTACAAAAATCATATTTGGAATGTTATCAATTATACTACTTAAAAAATTTTCACTTTCTATAATCTTTTTCTCAAATACTTTTCGCTGAGTAATATCTAAACAAATTGCATAAAAAACTTTTCCTCCATTATAAGTGAGTAATTGTAAGTGAACTTCCACATCATAATGAGAACCGTTTTTTCTTCTATGTACTGTTTCAAAAACTATTCTGGGAAATTTGTATTCAACCAACGGTTTTACAAACTCACTAAAACTATCTATATCGAAGTCATCCTTAATATCAAGAACAGTCATTTCCAAAAGTTCATCTAAGGAATAGCCAAGATTTACTTGAGCAGAATTATTTATCTGAATAAATTTATATGTATCCACCTCGAAAATATAAATTTCATTTAGTGATTCTTCAAATATTCTCGCTAATCTTTCGGCTTCCTGCTCAAGCTTAACTTCCTTTGTAATATCTATTAATATTCCCTCCATAGAAGTTATGCCATCAACATCATTGCGTATAATTCTAGTTAGATCTTTAACCCATTTTATTTCACCGCTTTTAGTAATTATCCTGTAGGGTTTATGTATAAAGTTTACATAACCTTTTCCTCTACTGAAAAATTCAGATTCGTTTTTCACTCTTTTTA
This sequence comes from Ignavibacteria bacterium, assembly GCA_003233295.1. Next base: position 9,176 of record QILJ01000395.1, read on the forward strand.
TATCATCTTTGTGTATCACTTCCGTATAGGAAATATTACCACTAATGAAATCATTTACAGAGTATCCGAAAATTGTTTCCACATTCTCAGAAACATACTTTACGGGCCAATTTTTTTTGTATTCCCAAATAAATGCCACTGCAGGACTATTATTTATTATTCTTGCCGCTTTTTTTAGAGCAGTATATGCTTCTTTCCTCTGCTCTTTTAATTTTTTCTTCTCCAAAGCCGATTCAACGGCAATACCAAGTCTAGTTAAGTTTGATTTAAGAACATAATCAGCAGCGCCCAATTTCATACACATTACAGCAGTTTCTTCACTAATCGAGCCGGTAACAATGATTATCGGTGTTTCCGGTTTTACTTTCTGTATATACTTGATTGCTTCTAGTCCGGTAAACATTGGAAGACTAAAATCAGAAAGGAGAAGATCAGGCTCAAACTCATCAAGTTCTTTTTTAAAATCTTCCTCATTAGCAACGACCTTAAAGAGAAAATTTATACCATACAATTTTAGTTCGTCAACCATTAATTCTGCATCTTCATTTACATCTTCTAGTATTAGAAATCTAAATTGTTCTTTCATTTTATAAACCTTCCGAACAAAATTTTATTAAGACTATTTTTCATTTTCTACAATGGAACCTCATTTAAATTTAACCAATAAAAGATAATATTTTCTATTAAAAAAGAAAAATTATCAAAATTTAATGTTTTAACCACGAAACTATTAACACAAAGATCGTAGGCTTTTTTTAAATCGGATTCTTCTTTTGAAGAACTTAATATAACAACCGGAACATTCATTGATCTTCTTCCCGATTTTATTTCTTCAAGTATTTCTAAGCCACTTACTTTTGGTAATTTAAGGTCTAAAATAATTAATTTAGGTAAAGGAATTTTTCTGTTTGTCGGATTATTGATTATATCACGGATAAAATTAATTGCTTTCTCACCATCATTTATAAACTTAACTTTTTGAAGGTTAACTTTATTTTTAAGAATATCTAAAATCAATTCAGCGTCGTTAGGATCATCTTCAATTATAACCAATTCTATTTCAGTTTCCATGCTCACCTCTTTCAAGTAATATTATTAAATCGTTCTATGAATTTAAATCCAAGTTTCGCTGGTTAATTTTTTTTCAACGTAAAGAAGAAAGTTGCCCCTTTACCTAGTTCACCTTCAGCCCACACTTTCCCTCCGTGTCTATTAATAATTCTACTAACTGTAGCAAGCCCTATACCAATACCTTCATATTCATCAGGGCTGTGTAGCCTTTGAAATACTTTAAATAATTTATCGCTGTACTTCATATCAAACCCAGCACCGTTATCTTTAACAAAATACTCAACTGTATCATTATTCACCATACCGCCAATTTGAATTTCAGCATCGACTTTATTTGTAAATTTAATTGCATTTGATAAAAGATTATGGAGTACCTGTTTTACTAATTTACTATCTCCTTTTGCTTCCGGTAACTTATCAATATATAAATTTATGTTCCTTTCAGTTATTTCATCTTCAAACTCCTCGCGAATTTCATCAATAAGAGCATTCATATCGATTTTTGAACTTATTAGTTTGTTTCTCGTCATTCTCGAAAAATCTAATAGAGCATCAATTAAATTTCCCATTTTTATGACATTTGATTTAATAACTCCTAAAACCCTTTTTTGCTCATCATTTACTGCATCTCCCAGAAGTCTTTCCAATTTATCTGAGAAACCATGAATAGCCCGAAGCGGAGCCCTAAGGTCATGCGAAACTGAATATGAAAATGATTCAAGTTCCTTATTAACTTTTAGTAATTTTTTATTTGTCCGCTCCAATTCCTTTCTTATCTCATTTACGTCTTCAAGAAGATATCGCATTGCTTTCTGGGATTCCTCAATTTTCACAGTTTTTTCTTCCAATTTCCATGTTCGTTCTTTCACTAATGCTTCTAAATGATCGCGATGTAGTTTTAATTCTTCTTGTGCTTTTTTACGCTCCGAAATATTAATATGAATTCCACTCATCTTTAACGGTCTATGATCATCAGACCATGATATTATTTTACCTCGGGCATTTACCCATACCCAGCTACCGTTTTTATGTTTAAGTCTAAATTCAGCGTCATAATAATCGGTTTCTCCATTAATATGCTTTTGCAGTACGTTATTAACATATTCAAAATCATCAGGATGAACATTGTCTTTCCATGTATTAAAATTAATTGGTTCTAATTCTTCAAGCGAATAACCTATCATTTCAGCCCAAATTTCATTTATATAAAGTTCCCTGGTTTCAATATTCCATTCCCATAATCCAGCATTCGTACCTTCGAGAATATTTGATAGTTTTTCACTCTGCAATCTTTGAATAATTTCTGTTTTTTTTCGTTCTGTTACGTTTCTAAAAATACTCAAGGATAATTTTTCTTGACCGGGTAATTCCAAATAGGAATTAGAAAGTTCCACATAA
>QILJ01000018.1 GCA_003233295.1 Ignavibacteria bacterium
ACTTCGCTGGATTTTTTGTCAACGGTCTTGCCATTATTTCCGCTGATAATGGTTGCATTAGTTAATAACAATAAAGTTATTATAAATTTGAATTTACGACTTTTCATTAAACATCCTATTTATAAAAAACAAAATTGAACCTCCCCGCTGCAAGCGGCGGAGAATTCATCCCTTGTCCGTCTTTGGCTGATTAAAAGCAGTTATAGAATATTCTCTTTCGGCAATATCAGTAATTGCTATTTCTACCTCTAATATGTATTTACTAAGATTTAAGATAAGAAGTATAGTTCAATTGGTCAAACCATAAAAAGGGCGTTTTGATCTGTATCACAGTGTGTTTAGTATAATATTTTGCCACTTAAAATGTTGATATGCCAAAAAATATGTTTTATAGATGTTGTTTGAAATAAAAAACAATATTATATTTGTTATTCAAATTTGTTCTAACTTTGATGAAACGCGGGAGTAGCTCAGTTGGTAGAGCACTACCTTGCCAAGGTAGCTGTCGCGGGTTCGAGTCCCGTCTCCCGCTCTAGTAAAATCCACTCGATGTGGATTTTATTCTTTATGGTTATTTATTATACAGGGCGACGTGGCCAAGTGGTTTAAGGCGAAGGTCTGCAAAACCTTTATTCGTCGGTTCGAATCCGACCGTCGCCTCAAAAAGTTTTATTATTACCTATAATCGCCATCTTTTATTTTAAATCCTCGATGAATATCCCCCTCATTTCAAAATAAATTACCCTATATTTTTAGTAACTTTCAATTCTAAAAAATTTTATTACCGCTATGCTCTATTTACTAATCGTTTCCTTGATCTGGGCTTTTTCGTTCGGACTGATAAAGGGGAATCTCGTTTCACTGGATTCCAACTTTGTAGCGTTCGTGCGTCTGCTGATTTCATTTTTAGTATTTATCCCTTTCCTGAAAATAAAGGAGCTTAAGCAAGAATATATTTGGAAATTTTTATTGATCGGTTCAGTGCAGTACGGCATTATGTATGCAGCGTACATATATGCATTCCAATTTCTTGATGCTTACGAAGTTGTGCTTTTCACTATCTTCACACCGATCTATGTAAATGTGATAAACGATCTCCTTGCTAAAAAATTTCACGGAGGATATTTTACTACGGCGCTGCTGGCTGTAATAGGAACGGGAATAATTCTGAATGATGAAATTTCATCGAGTAATGTTTTAACCGGATTTGTGCTGATACAAGTTTCTAACCTGGCATTTGCATTCGGACAGGTTTACTATAAAAGAGTGATGAAAAATATTAGCGATATTAAGGATTGGAATATATTTGCCCTCCTTTATTTGGGAGCCATGTCAGTCACATTTATTTTTTCTATATTCACTACGGATTTCACAAATATAAATATTTCTTCAACACAGGTATTCACATTATTATATCTCGGAGCAATTGCTTCCGGATTGGGATTCTTCCTCTGGAATTACGGAGTAAGAAAAACCAACATTGGTACTGCAGCAATTTTTAACGATCTTAAAATTCCGCTCGGCATACTTGTCTCCGTTTTATTCTTCGGAGATAGTGTAAAAATTCAGAATTTAGTGGTCGGGGGCTTGATTGTTACCGCAGCATTGGTTATTAATGAGTATCGATTTAATAAGAGTCTTTATACACAAACTACGAAAGAGAGAAGTAAATGATCAACAAGGACAAAACCGCTTTCAAGTTCTTTATACTGGGCGGATTAACAACACTAACACTGGTAATAATTTTTAGTTTCACTTCGATGAATAAATCTGCAATTGCAGACGACTCGCAGGAATTCCCACAAAATTATAAGGTCGTCGTTCCATATATTCCTGATGAATTGGAATTTGCCGGAGAGAGAGTGCCATTAGAAAATTTTGATGTGAGGGAAAGGATTCAACGGGAATTTATTGTTAGCACATATTACCACTCTGCTACAATTCTGTATTTGCAGCGAGCAAATAGATGGTTCCCGATCATTGAGGATATTTTAGATGATTACGATGTGCCAGATGATTTTAAATATTTTGCGTTAGTTGAAAGCGGTCTGGAAAATTTGACTTCCCCCATGAATGCAGTCGGTTACTGGCAGCTGCTAAAAGATACGGGGAAAAAATACGGACTCACGATAAACAGTGAAGTTGACGAACGATACAATATGGAAAAGGCAACTGAAGCGGCATGTAAATATCTTCTGGATTCATATGAAAGATACAGAAGCTGGACTTTAGCGGCGGCATCTTATAACATGGGGAAAAACGGGGTTTCCAATCAGCTTGAAAGGCAGAAAGCAACTAATTATTATAACCTAGTTTTGAACGGAGAGACTACGCGATATATTCCCAGAGTTGTTGCATTAAAATATATTTTTCAAAATCTAAAACTTTACGGGTTTGATATTGCTGAGGATGAATTGTACCCTCCTTACGAAACTTATTCTGTAGATGTTGATTCTTCAGTCACTCATTGGGCAGACTTTGCGGCAAGCTATGGAATAAATTATAAAACGCTTAAGCTTTTTAATCCTTGGCTTAGAGAAAATAAATTGACGAATAAATCGAAGAAAGTTTACTCGATCAAATTACCTATAAAAGGAACGATAAAAATTATACCGGATTAAATTTGGTAGTATAAATTGATTATTAGAATCATCATATTGATAATATTGTTTACTACTCTGGTTTGCGCACAGAAGGAGACAACTCAACCTGCAACTAATGATTCTTTAAATACCTTAAGCGGTGAGTTGATAAAATCTAATATAATTAGAAGGGATTGGAGGATATTCAACTATCCCTTCACGACTAATTCAACTTTCGGATATTATAGCGGATCACTTTACTCTTCGCCATTCAGCGCAATGAATTATCCCTTTCAAAATTATACTGCAAGTAAAGAGGAAATGTTAGCTCAGTTCCGTTCGCTGCAGAATTGGAGTGTAAAGAAAAGATATAGCGTATTTACTGAATATCTTGGATATGCTCAATTTCTTGGAGCAGTTGGATTATTGGGTGTTCACATATCCCAATGGTCTAATTTAAAAAATATGCCCTCTTCTCAACAGCAATCTAAACCATTTAATAAATACGATTTTAAATAGCGGTAGTGTAGAAAGTTTTGTGTAAATGATGAAAAATTTATGAAACGGAGTTAGGGTCCCGCTGTGCGGGATAAACTCCACCGACCGTAGCTTCATAGATTTTATTAAAAAAATTATTAACTTATTTATCAATCACTTACAGAAGGAACTTTTTATAAAATTATCAGAAGAAGCAAACGCACAATTAGTCAACGATTTAGAGAATGCTAAATCTTACGAAGAATTAATGGGCAAGGATGGAGCAATTAAAAAGATACTAAAGACCTCTCTTGAAAATATGTTAGATACCGAGTTATCAGAACATCTCGGTTATGAGAGATATTAAGCCAGTTTACAAGGACTTAATCGAAGAAGCCGGTCTTTTACTCTTGATCAATTAGAAGAAAAATGGGGTAATAAATATCCTTATCCTATCAACTCATGGCGAAATAATTGGAATAACTTAGCAGTATTTTTCAAATATCCAGAGCAAATAAGAAGAGTAATTTACACAACAAATGCAGTAGAAAACTTACTTCGTCAGTTTAGAAAAGTTACTAAAAACAGAGCTTTATTTCCAAACGATGACGCTTTAACAAAAATGTTTTATCTTGCTTATAGGGACATATCTAAAAAACGGACAATGCTTATGAGAGATTGGACTTTTATTTTTTCTCAGTTTTCCATTATATTTGACAAACGTCTAAAGCCGTTTATTAAATAATGATTTATTCATTTACAAAAATAATTTACAGCCTCTTTTATTTACATTGATAATCTGCTTCTACTTTCCAATCTGTGGCATGTATCCTCAACTTTTTGCGCTTTTTAGGAGTGACTAAATAATTTAGCTTTAGGCATGTATAGCAATTTTCCAGTTTCCTTTAATAGAATATTCCAGATTTGCCCAAAGTACTCTATCTATCATCTAATCTATTGCTTCGCATTCCCGCGATACCATTCACCTATGCTTAGAACTGATTCAGATAGGATTCTCATGATAAAAATTTTGATTATTGACTTGAATATCATATGGCTTAGACCCATTTAAGGTTACCTCAAGTACACCACGGAAATTCTTCATTTTTTTTATTTGCCATAAATCCCTTAAAAAAAAGTTTTTGAGATTGAACTAATGAACACGTTCTAAAAATGTAAAAACCGTCATTACAAGGTGTTTTTTACAGAAGTAATCTATTGAATTTGCGATAAATTATAAAGATTGTTGCAGAGGGAGCACTTCGTGACTTAGCTCCACCCTGCTCAAAGGGTAAACATGCAATAACATTCATTAATTATTGCTTTTAGGGCGGTCTCAACTAATTCTAATAGTTTTTTGTTGAATTTTCAAAATATTGAAAATAACGTAAAATCAAAAGAATTATAACGTATCAAAACATACTATTAGCAACTTAACAGATTCTTAACATTAGCTTAACATATAAATAATATTGAGTTAATACTGTTTTAACATTGAGCACTTAAATTTGGAGTAAACATTTTTACTAACTATCTAACAATCTTTGGAAGGAGAGTCAGATGAAAAAAAATTTATTCGGAAGAATGGGATTAGCGAGATTTATCAAAAGAAATTTATTCATAGTAATGATTGTGTTCATAATCAGCAATTTAATTTTTGGTCAAGCTAAAAGTAAAATAACTGGAGTAATAGTTGACGACGAGTTTGGAGAGCCTCTTATTGGAGTTAATGTGATGATAGAGGGAACAATGTTAGGTGCTGCCACAGATATAAATGGAAATTTTGTTATCTCACAGCTTGATGCAGGCGAATATAATATTATTGTTTCGATGGTTGGTTATACGAAACAAAAAATTGAAGGAGTTAAACTCAAAAATAATGAAACTACACATATCGAGATAATTTTAAGAACTGAGTCATTTGAAACCAAGGAAATTGTTATTTCAGCTAAAGCAGTTATGAATACGGAAGCCTCAATTTTGGTTAAAAGACAAAAATCAATTGAGGTAAGTGATGCGGTTAGTGCTGAACAATTCCAAAAAGCTGGAAGCAGTAATGCTGCCGACGCAGCGAAACAAATTGTAGGGGCCTCGGTTGTTGATGGGAAAGATGTTTTTATTAGAGGACTGGGGGATAGATACACAAGTACAAATTTGAATGGGGCTCAAATACCGAGTGCTGATCCTTATAAAAGGTCAGGGTCAATCGATATTATCCCCTCAAATTTGATTGATAATATCCAAGTTGTTAAGAGTTTCACTCCAGATAAACCCGGAGATTTCTCTGGAGGAACTATAGATGTTAATACTAAGGATTTCCCTGATCAATTTAATCTATCATTAAGTGCTGCAGTTAAGTATAATAGTGCAATAACATTTAACAAAAACGGTTTCGCTTATGATGGCAGCTCAACCGACTGGTTAGGTTACGACAACGGTACTAGAGCAGTTCCTACAATTGTTGGGGATGAAACATGGACTGCTGACGTAGGTCATGCTCAGAAAGAAGATATATTATCACAGCAGATTGATGATGTTACCAAATCATTTAATTCACAAATGACTCCTTATAAAAAAGTAGCACCTATAAATCAAAACTATGCTCTGTCAATAGGAAATCAGTATAAAATTAGCGGAATGTATCTCGGATTTATAGGAAGTTTAACTTATAAAAACAATCATAACGGATATATAGAGGGACAATTAAATCGTTGGGATAGAGGTGTTGCCGACCCAAATAAAAACCAGCTAGATACAAATTTTGCACTAACTGATACAAAAAGTATCTCAGAAGTAATTATTGGTGGTTTAGCTAAGGTATCCTTAAAACTAAATAATTTAAACGTAATTAGTTTCAATTTTCTTTTTAATCAAAACGGTGAAAGTACATCCCGTTTTGTATCTGGTAAATATCCGTATGATATTGATCCCACATGGAAATATCAAGCCAGAACACTATTTTATAAAGAAAGAAACCTAAAAACCTATCAGCTGGAAGGTAACCATTCGCTCGGAATTTTTAATGGGTTAAAAATAGATTGGCTTGCTTCAGCAATGAATTCAAGTCAGTCAGACCCTGATAACAGGTATTTCTACAATTACGAGACCAATGATAAAGTTTACGGAGTTAAAACTAATCTTCCCCCGGAAAGATATTTCAGAACCACAAACGAGGAACAAAATCGATTTAACTTAAACTTGATATTACCATTCAAAGTTTGGAATAATACAAAATCACGTTTAAAGTTTGGCGGAGCTTATTTAAAAATAGATAGAGCTTTTAACGAGAGAAGGTTTGTTTATAATCCGGTTTCAAGTGTTGGTAAATATCTGAGAGATGAAAATGGAAATGTAAATGAATTATTTTCGGATAAATATTTAGGTTGGACATCCACTGACACACTTTCGAACGGTGTAACGTTAAACAGATTTTCACTTTACATTACTGAGACAGACCAGACATCCTCCAATTATACTGGCAGTAATAAAATATTTGCGTACTATGGGTTGATAGACCTACCAATTTTACCTTCATTAAGAATTATAACTGGTGCAAGGGTTGAAAGCACTAATATGAGGGTTATTAGCTCTTCGGAAACCAAGGATGATGCTACCATTCAAACAAAAGATATTCTACCCTCGTTTAGTATTATTTATAATCCTATTCAGAATATGAACCTGAGATTTTCTTACGGTAGAACTTTATCAAGGCCAAATTTTCGTGAAATTTCTCCGTTTCAAAATTATGAATTCAATGGTGGTGATATCTATATAGGTAATCCTGACCTTGAGAGAACCTTAATCGATAATTTTGATTTAAGATGGGAATGGTTCACAAACCCAGGTGAAGTATTATCAATTTCGTTATTTGCTAAAAATTTCAATAATCCAATTGAACAGAAAATTGTTAATGCTCCCAATAAGGTTTTATCTTGGACAAATGTAAATAAAGCAGAAGTTTATGGTTTAGAGTTTGAAGCAAGAACTAAGATTGGATTTCTTTCAAACAGAACAAATAATTTACAATTAGGTGGAAATCTTTCATTGATTCGCTCTAGTGTTGATATTGATTCATTAGAGTTGGAAAACAGAAGAGCTTACGAACCTTACGCTTCATCCACAAGACAATTTCAAGGCCAATCGCCATATGTAGTAAATTTCTTTTTGGATTATGAAAACATGAATTTTGGTCTGACCGCAAGTTTATATTATAATGTTTTTGGAAAACGTCTATCGACTGTTGGTTCAATGGGAGCACCGGATGTTTATGAAAAGCCACTGAATTTAGTCAATTTCACGGCAACCAAATCGTTAATTGAAAATTTACAACTAACATTTAGAGTGCAGAATTTACTAAATGCTAAAAATGTAAGAGTTCAAGAATATAAAGGTAAAGAATATATTTATAGTAGCTATTATAGAGGACGGGTATTTTCCGTAGGATTGAACTATAAAATTTAACTTATTACTAATTTAATTGGAGGAAAGCATGAAAAAAAACATTTTAACAATAGTTTTAACCATAGTAACCTATTCAATGGTTTTAGGTCAGAATTCTGATTTTTTTGAGAAGGTAAATTATAAAGGAGCATTCGGTTCAACAAACTGGATGAAAGGCTGGACAGCATTGGATACCTATAGTTATCTGTCACCCAATAAGACATCAACGGAAACAGTAACAGTTACCGATGCCAGTATAAATGCAGGAGAGACAGTATATTGGACCTCGGATAAGACCTATCTATTAGATGGTTTTGTCTATATAGAAGATGGATCGGTATTAAATATAGAGGCTGGGACAATAATAAAGGGTAAAGCTGGTCAAGGAGAAAGCGCATCCGCCTTGATAATAACACAAGGGGCCAAGATATATGCAGAAGGAACATCAGAGAAACCAATAATTTTTACAGCAGAGAGTGATGACGTGGATGATCCGACAGATTTGGTACTTCCGGCAAGGAATTTATGGGGAGGAGTAATCATCTTAGGTAAAGCAGTTATCAATACAACCACGGGTGTAGGAAATATAGAAGGCTTACCGGCATCGGATAAAACAAAGTACGGAGGCATAGATGATGATGATAATTCTGGAGTACTACGTTATGTATCGATACGTCATGGAGGTACAGATATAGGTGCAGGGAATGAAATAAACGGATTGACCTTAGGAGCAGTAGGAAGAGGAACGACGATAGATTATGTAGAAGTATATGGAAATAATGATGACGGATTTGAATGGTTTGGAGGTACAGTAAACTGTAAGCACTTAGTATCAGCTTTTAATGCAGATGATGGGTTCGATCATGATGAAGGCTTACGAGGCAAGATGCAGTTTTTATTTGTAATCCAATCATCCGAAGATGGCAACAGAGGCGGAGAACATGATGGGGGAACCGATCCGGAAGATGGTGAACCATACGCCTATCCGATCACCTATAATGCAACATTTTTAGGTTCTGGGATGAATTCGGCAAATGCAGATAATGATGAATTATTTAAGATACGAGATAACTGGGGTGGAGAATACAAAAATTCTATATTTGGAGATTTTGTAGGCTATGCCATGGATATAGAGAATTTAGAGAGTGGACAAGACTCGAAACAGCGGTTAGATGATGGAGAGATAGTATTTAATAATGATATATGGTTTAACTTCGGCAAAGGGAATGATTTCAATTCATTGGGTAAACATGATTGGGAAAGTGCTTATTTGAATGATGCAGTAAACGCAAATACGATTGAAGACCCGCGGTTAAATGGAATAAGCAGAGACTCATATTCTGAAGGGTTAGACCCAAGACCTATGGCTGATGGTGCTGCTTATAATAATTTGGCAGATATTATTACCAGTGTAAGAAGAATTAATATCAATGGCGGAGTGATTTCTAACTATGAACTAAGCCAAAATTACCCTAATCCATTTAACCCGACTACGATTATCAGATTCTCAATACCAGAGTATACTAAGGTGAAGTTAAGTATATATAATATTCTTGGACAAAAAATTACAACATTAGTTGATGAAGTAAAAGCAGCAGGCACTTATGAAGTAAGTTGGAATGCATCTAATTTCTCAAGTGGTATTTATATTTATAGATTAGAGTCTGAAAAAAAATCAGTTTTAAAGAAAATGACACTCTTAAAGTAGTGGCATATTCTTCTTTCTCCTTCCAGAGATAAAGCGTCTGCTTGCAGACGCTTTTTTTAGTACATTTATTAGAGAGAGGAAATATTAAAATGAAAATTAAGAAAACTATTGCTTTGGTCGCACATGATAATAGGAAGAGGGATTTAGCTGAATGGGTGGCATGGAACTCACAAAAATTAAGTAACCATAAAATGGTTTGTACTGGTACAACCGGTAAGATGATTGAATCCATTCTTATGGGAAAAAGAAAATTGAAAAATTTGAAACAAAAAATGCCTATTAAAAAGTTAAAGTCAGGACCATTGGGTGGTGATCAACAACTTGGCGCAATGATTGCAGAATCAAAAATAGATATTGTAATTTTCTTTTGGGATCCTATGGAACCTCAACCTCATGATGTTGATGTAAAAGCTTTACTCAGAATAGCTGTGCTTTACAATATCCCTATTGCTAATAATCGTTCTACTGCGGATTTTATTATTTCTTCAGAATTGTTTGAGGACGATTATAATCCAATAGTTAAAGATTATTCCAGATATCTTAACCGTAATATTTTAAATATTTAAAAACAAAAATAATTTTAGCTTCTGAAAATAATTATGTATGTTAATTATCAATCTTAAATTTAATTCAAAACTAAATTGATAAAATTATTTCTAAGAATAATTCTCCCCGGTTTTGTGTTATTCTCTGTAGTTGCAGAGATATCATATGCTCAAGATACTCTTTTAATAAAAAAACATTTAAGTTATTTGGGTAGTGATTTGTTTGGAGGAAGGGGGAGCGGAACTATTGGGGGTGAACTATCTGCAAAATATATCGCATTATACTTGAATAAATATGAATTAAAACCTATGGGATATGAGAATACATTCTATCAGTATTTACCTATGCACGGCAGCCAGGCAAAAGAGAGTTCCAAAATTATATTAATGAATGATAGTTCTGATACACTTACAATAAATAATGATTTTGAATTTTTTCACACAAGTGGAAGAATATTTACTCCAAATTTGATTTCATTGGCATTTGTTGGATACGGGATAATTGCATCAGAGTTTGATTACGATGATTATAAGGATGTTGATGTTGAAGGGAAAATAGCTGTCTATTTTGGAGGAGAACCTTATTCTGATGATCCGGATTATTTTAATGGGCAATATTCGAGTAAATATAGCTTTGTCGATACTAAACAAAAAATTGCTTTATCGAAGGGAGCAGTTGGCATCATTCAGATCCCAAATTATAGAGGAACGGCAAAGGACTTATGGGAGAAACTGATTCATGAATTTTATTTTGAAGATATTACTCTGGCGTATTTACCCACTCCAATGCTTAGTTTACTAATAAGTCCTAAATCTGCTAAAAAATTGTTCGATGGATCTAAGTATTCATTTGAGCAAGTTTCGGCTCAGCGATTTTCTGGAGAGCTTAAAAGTTTTTACCTAAAGAGCAAGCTACTACTTCAACTTGACTTTAATAGAAGAGATTTTATATCTCCAAATGTAGTAGGGTATCTAAAGGGTAATGATGAAAAATTTAATGATGAATATGTGGTTATCTCTGCACATTATGACCATCTTGGAATAGGCTTGCCTGTTAAAGGAGATTCTATTTATAATGGAGTTCTTGATAATGGTATTGGGGTTTCGGTATTATTAGAACTTGCTTCAAAATTAAGTGAAAATAATTATCTTCTGAAACGCTCAATAATCTTTTTATTTGCTACCGGTGAAGAGAAAGGATTACTGGGTTCAAAATATTTTGTTGATCATACTCCAGTACCGGTTGATAAGATAGTGGCTAATATAAATATTGATGGTTTTGCAGTGATCGATGATTTCAGATCGGTTGTAGGTGTGGGAGCTGAGTTTTCATCAATGAATGATATTTTAAGAGAAACTGCGGATGAAGCTAAATTAAAACTTGAGAAAATCCCAGCAGAATTTGATTCATTCGAATCATTTCTACACTCAGATCAACTATCATTTGCAAATGCTGGAATTCCTTCAATTCTTGTTTCCGATGGAGTTAATTATGTGAATGTGACTAAGAATGAAGGAATACGAAAGTGGAAAGATTATATACATAATAGATATCACACACCGTTTGATGACTTAATGCAAAAAATAGATTATGAAGCAGTTCAGCGGCATTTTAATTTTATGTATAACTTTATATTAAATGTTGCAAATACGAAGAATGAAATTAACTGGAATAATTCTTCTCCATATCAATCAAATAATAAATGATTAA
>QILJ01000067.1 GCA_003233295.1 Ignavibacteria bacterium
AATTTCAGCTATTAAATAATAATCCTCTAGATTTCGCAATTAGAATTTTAATCTAATATCTTCAAAATCGCTCTTTTACCATCTTTAGCAGCTATAGCAGTCAGCAAAGTTCTCATAGCTTGAGCCGTTTTACCTTGTTTGCCGATAACTTTTCCAACATCGTCTGAACCAACTTGCAAAGTCAACTCAAGCGATTTGTCATCTTTTTCCTGTACATCGACACTTACATTTTCCGGTGTGTCAACAAGGTGTTTCGCGATAAATTCGATGAATTCCTTCATGAGAATACCTATAATAATATTAGAAAAAAGGGCACTTAGTTGTTTATAAAGCTCATGAAAAAGGACAACTATTCTTCGGTCTTCTCCTCTTCATTCACTTCCTCAGAAGCAGCGCCCTCTGCCTCTGGAACACTTTTTTCATCTTTTTGTTCTTTAACAGACTCTTTTTTCTTTTCTTTCAAACTCTCTTTTTTCTCAGCTTTCGTACTTAATTTAGCTTCTTGCTGCTTTAACCATTCATCAATTTTTTGATTTACTTCTTCTTCACTTAAACCGGATTTAAGTAATTCTCTTTTATATAAAATTCCTTTTCGAGATAATAATCCCTTAACAGTTGTAGTTGGCTGAGCACCTACTCCTAACCAATATAACACTCTATCTTCTTTAATATCAACAGTTGCTGGATCAGTAATTGGATTATACAAACCTAACGTTTCAATAAATTTACCGTCTCTTGGCGAACGCTCATCAGCAGCAACAACCTTATAAATTGGTTGTCTTTTCTTTCCCATCCTTCTTAATCTTATCTTAACAGCCAATTATTTAACCTCCGTTTAAATATTTTATATTAATTAAATTTTAAATTACCAAAATTTTTCAACATTTTCCTATTTTTATTTGATTTGAACATTTTCATCATTTTGTTCATCTCATTAAACTGTTTTATCAGTCTATTTACATCTTGAATTGAATTCCCGCTTCCTCTTGCAATTCTTTTTCTTCTACTGCCATTCAGTATTTTCGGAGTCTTCCGCTCCTGCTTGGTCATAGATTGTATAATTGATTCGACTCTTACCAATTGTTTTTCATCTACATCAGCATTTTTGATATTTGCACCTAAACCGGGTATCATTCCTAATAAAGATTGAATTGAACCCATTTTCTTGATCATTTTAATCTGTTTAAGGAAATCCTCCAAATCAAACTTATTTGACAACAATTTTTTCTCTAGATCTTCAGCTTCTTTCTCATCAATTTGAGCTTGTGCTTTTTCAACAAGGGAAACCACATCACCTTTACCAAGGATCCTTGAAGCTAAACGATCCGGATGGAAAATTTCGATAGAATCAAGTTTTTCACCGAGACTAGAAAATTTAATCGGGACATCAACAACCGCTTTAATCGATAATGCCGCTCCGCCTCTTGAATCACCATCTAGTTTTGTTAGTACAACTCCGTTAAAATAAACTGCATCATGGAAAGCTTTTGCAGAATTTACCGCATCCTGACCGCTCATCGAGTCAACAACGAATAATATTTCAGTTGGATTAACGGTTTCTTTTATTTGCTTAACTTCATTCATCAAATCTTCATCAACATGCAAACGACCGGCGGTATCAATAATTATTGTATCAAGGTTGTTTTCTTTCGCATACTTTACAGATTCTTCCGAAATTGTTACAGCATCCTTACTTTCATCAATCGAAAATACCGGTATGCTTATTTGTTTTCCTAGAGTTTTTAGCTGGTCTTTCGCTGCCGGTCTATAAACATCTGCCGCTGTTAAAAGAACTTTTCTGTTTCTATCTTTTAAGTATTTTGCTAGTTTTGCGCTGAACGTTGTTTTACCTGAACCTTGCAGACCAACCATTAAAATAACCGTTGGACCAGTCGGGTTAATCGTTAGTTCCGACATTGACCCGCCCATTAGTTCCGTGAGCCTATCGTAAAGTATTTTAGTAATATGCTGACCAGGTGATACTGAAGCAAGAACTTCTTTTCCAAGCGCTCTTTCTTTTACATCATCAATAAATGATTTAGCTACCTTGTAGTTTACGTCTGCATCCAGTAAAACGCGGCGTAATTCTCTCATGGTATCCGAAATATTCTGTTCGGTCAATCTTCCTTGACCGGTAACCTTCTTTAGGGCTTTATCAAATTTTAAAGTTAAATCTTCAAGCATATTTCTCTAACCTATTTATAATCTTATCTTAGATATTAGCTTTCTTTGAGGGCGTTAGCACCGGAAACAATCTCTAAAATTTCATTTGTAATTGAAGCTTGTCGGCGCTTGTTGTAAGTTAATTGAAGTGAGTTAATCATTTCTTCAGCATTTTCCGAAGCCATTTCCATAGCAGTCATTCTAGCGCCCAATTCAGCAGCGTACGAATTTAACAATACTGTCCACATCTGCACATTTAAATAGCGAGGCAGAAGAGAATTAATTATGCTGACTTTATCCGGTTCAAAAATATAATCAATGTTTATTTGCTCAGAATCTTCGGCAGCTTCCGGTTTTATTGGATATAGTTCAAGCTGAGTAACTTCCTGCTGGGCAACAGACTTAAATTTATTATAAACTACAATAATTTTATCAAGTTCTCCATTCAAGAAATTTGAAGTTAATTCTTTGTTCAACTGTGAAACGAATTCAAATTTAAGATCGCTGAATATACCTGCGTATCCTTGAGCAACATTATATTCGTGATTAATAAAATAATCGCGACCTTTTTTACCAATACAGTACAAAGACACATTATCATCACTCATTTGTTCAGAATAGGAATCAGCTATCAGCCTTTCAACTTCGGTGATAATATTCATATTAAAGGCTCCGCATAATCCCCTATCGGAAGTAACTGCAATTATTGCTACCTTTTCATCGCCTCTATCTTTAATTAAAGGATGATCGTAGTTCTTTTCGGCTGCAAGTAATTGTCCTAGAACCTCTGTTAATTTTCGTGAATAAGGGCGAGCATTAATAATATTTTCCTGCGCTCTATTTAAACGAGCTGCAGCCACCATTTTCATCGCTTTAGTGATTTTTTGGGTACTTCTTACACCGGTAATTCTACGTTTTATATCTCTTAATGTCGCCATAGATTTCTATTCAGATAAACTAAGTAATTTTTTTACTTACTTTAAATTTTGTTAAAAATTCTTTAACAGCTTTTTCTAACTGCTTAACAGTTTCATCGCTAAGTACTTTTTCTTCTCTAACAGATTTAAGAATATCAGAGTAATTGAGTTCAACGTATTCAATAAATTCGCTTTCAAATCTTTTTACATCTTCAAGCGGAAGTTCATCCATGTAGCCTTTAGTACCGGCAAACACACTTACAACTTGTTTCTCAACCGGTATCGGCTGATATTGACCTTGTTTAAGAAGTTCAACTAAACGGGCACCTCTAGCCAAAGTTCGTTGAGTAGATTTATCAAGGTCTGAACCAAATTTTGCAAATGCTTCCAGCTCACGGTAAAGAGCAAGATCTAATTTCAGAGAACCAGCAACTTTTTTCATTGCTTTTATCTGTGCGCTGCCGCCCACACGGGATACACTAATTCCAACGTTAATAGCCGGACGTACACCTGCGTTGAATAAGTTCGGTTCCAGATATATCTGTCCATCAGTAATGGAAATTACGTTTGTGGGAATATAAGCAGACACGTCACCTTGCTGAGTTTCAATTATCGGTAAAGCTGTAAGTGATCCACCACCCAGACTATCATTTAGTTTTGAGGCTCTTTCCAGCAAGCGTGAATGGAGGTAGAAAATATCACCAGGATAAGCTTCACGTCCCGGAGGTCTTCTGAGCAAGAGAGATAACTCTCTATAAGCTACCGCTTGTTTAGAGAGATCGTCGTAAACAACTAAAGAATGCTGACCTTGATCACGGAAAAATTCTCCAAGCGTGGCGCCGGAATAAGGGGCAATATATTGAAGCGGTGCCGGTGTTGACGCTGAAGCATCAATAACCGTTGTATATTCCATCGCTCCGGTTTCTTCAAGTTTTGCCACAACCTGAGCAACGGTAGAATCTTTCTGCCCAATGGCAACATATACGCAAAACACAGGATCAATCCCAATAGCTTTAGCTTCTTCTGTATGAGTAAATTTCTGATTGATAATTGCATCGATTGCTACAGCTGTTTTACCTGTCTGTCTATCCCCGATAATTAATTCCCTTTGACCTCTGCCGATCGGGATCATAGCATCAACAGCGGTAATACCTGTCTGTAACGGTTCCGATACTGATTGACGGGTAACAACTCCCAGCGCTTTGCGCTCAATAGGCATATACTTATCATGCTGAATAGTTCCCTTTCCATCCAGAGCTTCACCAAGCGGATCAACTACTCTGCCTAACAAAGCAGTACCGACAGGAAATGATGTAAGGCGTTTAGTCCTTTTAACAGTATCACCTTCTTTGATCAGCTGACTTTCGCCAAAGAGCACACATCCAACGCTGTCCTCATCTAAGTTCAGCACCATTCCCATTACATCATTCGGAAATTCCACTAACTCACTTACCATCACTTTGGATAATCCATATACTCGTGCAATACCGTCCCCAACTTGGAGAACCGTACCGACATCATAAATTTCCGTTTCGTTATCAAAACCGGATAGTTGTTGTCTTAAAATTGCTGATATTTCATCGGGTCTAACTTCAGCCATATTTATACCTATTATTTTTTCAAATCTTTTTAATTTAAGATAATATTGTTTTGCTCAAACAATTTTTTTCTTAATCTGTTCAGTTGCTGTTTAACGGAAGAATCGAGAACAGTATCGTTTATTTTAACTACGAAGCCGCCGATTAGTGATTCATCAATTGAATAAAACGGCATTACTTCTTTCTTTGTAAATTCTTCGAGTGAACTTTGCAATTGTTTTTTCTGTGCTTCGGTCAATTCAACACAACTTTTTATATACGCCTCAACACGATTGATTTTTATATTGTATAGTTCTTTAAACCTTTTAAGAATATCATAGATGACATCTTCTCTATTCTTCTTTACAATAAATTGAATAAAACTATTAGAAACATCGCCCACTTTATCTTTGAAAATTTCATTCAAGATTGTTTCTTTCTTCTCGGGACGGATGACCGGACTTTTTAGAATTGTACGTAATTCCTTTGAGCCGGCTATTCCGTTGAATACCAGCTGCATATCATCAGCTACTTGATCCAGAATATCTTTTTCCGATGCAAGTTCCATTAAAGCATTAGCATATCTTGTGGCGATGTTGTAACTACTCATTATCAGTTCTTATTTAAATCTTTCAAATATTTATCAATCAACTTAGTTTGTTTCTCTTTATCAAGATTTTCTCGGATGATCTTTTCTGCCGCTTCAATTGCAATTTCGGCAACTTGATCTTTCAATTTATTAAATGCTTCTTGATTTTTTCTTTCAATCTGGGCAGTTGCTTCTTTTATCATTTTTGCAGCTTCCGATTTACTCTCTTCAAGCATCTGATTTTTTACTTTTTCGGCATACTCTCTGCCTTGGGCAATTACTTTTTGAGCTTGTTCTTCAGCTTTAGCTAAGTTTGCTTCATTTTTTTTAAGAAGTTTTTCTGCTTCTTTCTGAGCTTTCTCGGCACTATCCAGGGAATCTTTAATTAATGCTTCACGTTCGTCTAAAGAAGCCAGAATCGGTTTCCAAGCGATCTTTTTTAATACTAACAGCAGGAAAACAAATGTTACCACCACCCAGAAAATCAATCCCGGGTTAACATCCAATAATCCTCCTGAAGATTCACCACTTCCGCTAAAAGCCAGAAGAGCTAAATTTAAGATTTCAGCCATTTGATCTATCCTTATTATAAAAATTGAGGAAGCATAATTTATAATGCTTCTCTATATAACTTTAAAATTACTTCAATGCTAAAAGAATACAAATAACCAGAGCAAACAGAGAAATACCTTCAATAAGAGCCGCAGCAATAATCATCGAAGTTCTGATTTCTCCAAGGGCTTCCGGTTGACGTCCACTAGCATCCATTGCAGAGCTAGATAACTTTCCAATTCCTAAAGCTCCACCAATAACTGTTAAGCCGGCACCAATTCCAGCAGCTAAATATGCATATTCCATGAGTTTCTCCTATTATAGTTTATTCTAAATTAATTTAATGTTCTTGATGAACAGCCATTCCAATGAACAAAGCTGTGAGCATCGTAAAAATATATGCTTGAATTAAAGCAACTAAAATTTCCAACAGATAAATAAACAGCGCAAATGCAACCGATACGGGTGCTACGTAAAAAGTCTTGAGGATAAAAATTAATCCTATTAAAGAAAAAATAATAATGTGCCCGGCAGTCATATTTGCAAACAACCTCACTGCCAAAGCAAAAGGTTTAGTGAACAATCCTAATATCTCAACAATAAACATAATTGGCAATAACCATGCTGGAACTCCCCCAGGAATCAAGCCCCTAAAATATCCGAATACTCCATTCTTCATCATACCCCCGCCCTGAATAACAATAAATGCAATAATCGCAAGAGTGGCAGTTACAGAAATGTTACTTGTAATAGTAGAACCGTTTGGAACAAGTCCTAAAAAGTTACTGAAAAGAATAAAGAAAAATACTGTAAGCAGATATGGTAAAAATTTCTCATAACCTTTTCCAATTGTAGGTTTAGCAATATCATCTCTTACAAATATTATCATTACTTCCATAAAATTTGTAAAGCCATGCGGAACCAAAGATTTTTTATAAGCATTAGCAGCAATCTTAAAAGCTATTATTAATAAGACTGCAACAATCCACAAAAACACCACGTGTTTTGTGATAGAAATATCCAACCCGAAAAGTGACATATGGGGTAATGGAATTGACCCAAACGGTGCAAAGTCAAACTCGTGTGAATCAAGGACATGATGCATTATCCAGTCGGATTCGCCACCGCTATTAATTTTGGACGCAACAAGTGTATCTTGTACAGATTCGCTTATAGAAAAAATCATAAAAATTTGGTGAAATTATTTTCTTAGTTTTTTATTTCCCTTATGAAAATACTTGATCTCTGTGATAATACTCAAACTGTATAAAATCAAGAATACTAATATAAAAGCATATTTATCAATTTCCAAGAAAATTAGAACTATCACAAAGCCAATTAGTAAAAAAAAGACCCTAACTCCCATTCCACCTAAATTTAATAACATAAAAACTTGATTTGAGCGATTAATCGAAAGGTAATAAAACAATAATGCGGCAGATAAATTAAATAAATTCAGCAATAGAGCAGCAGAAATTGATATAAAAACTATCTGATCAATAA
The DNA here is from genome assembly GCA_003233295.1 of Ignavibacteria bacterium. Next base: position 7,302 of record QILJ01000067.1, read on the forward strand.
CAGAAGTTAATTTTAGAATTAAAATTATTACTATTAATGGGATATAAATAAAAAAAATAGGGCTAATTATCTTTTTCACTTTGCTGTTTTTTATTTAAATTTAAAGTAGCTTTAATAACGTTGTAGATACCCGCAAAACCACCGAACATTGAAAAAGATATTGTTAGCCATGGCTCGGTATCAAAATACTGATCGAGCCATCTGCCAAAAAAAAACATTAGAACTATTGTTGCAGCTAGTTGTGTTCCTAACCCAAGATAGGGACCAATATCTCTATACGTTTTATTTAGATCAGCTTTCTTCTTCTGCTGGTTCTTCTTCTTCTGGTTCTGGTTCATTATTATAACTGCTGCTGTAATCAACAGAAGTATTGTTGCTGTTCATCTTGCTCTTACCGTCAAAGATTGAGCCCTCGTTAACCACTAGTATTCTGGCTGTCAGATCTCCTATCAACCTCGAAGTTGATTCCAAAACTATTTTCTCCGACGCTTCAACAATACCGTCAACTTTTCCGCTGATCGTAATATTCGTTGCTTTAATATTTCCCTTAACTATACTTTTATCACCAAGTGTAAGGTTGCCATTTATTATTATATCCCCTGTGAAGTCCCCGTCGATACGGACATTGCCTTCACTGGTTAATTTTCCCTCGAACTTTAAACCATTACTGAGAATACTGATCTCTTGGTCGTAATTTTTTCCCATTTTTTCTCCCTTAATTAATTATTAATTTTTCCGGATCAATTGGCTTTGCGTTTTTCCAAATTTCAAAATGAAGATGAGCACCGGTAGTATTTATACCAGTATTACCGCTTAAGGCAATTGTTTCACCCTGAATTACATAGTCGCGAGCAGTTTTTAACAAAGCTGAACAGTGTTTGTAAAATGAAAGATAATTATTAGCATGCTCAATAATCATTACATATCCGTTTTTTGTTGTATAATCAGCGAAAATCACCGTTCCACTGGCTGCTGCAACTACAGGTGTACCTTCCTTTACAGAAAAATCCATTCCAATATGTCCTTTATCGGGAGCAAATTTCTTGCCAATTATCCCTTCGATGGGTTTGATAAAATACACATCGTTTTTTTTCTGTTCATCTAGCGATTTAAAGAATTTTTCAACCACATAAAATATAGAACCACCCGCAGGAATTCTATTACCTTTAGATTTTCGCAAGGAATCATATATCGCCGCTGTGGAATCCAATGAATCCGTCTTAGCCAATGTTAATGCGTAATTCAACCGTTTATCTATCTTTGCAATCTTATTTAATTCCCTTGTCAGTAATACTACTTTACTCTCCAAGTCTTTTATTCTTTCTGACTGAAGCTGTAATTTCTCCTGCTCAAAAGTCAGAACAATTTGCTTTGCCGGAGTAAATGTTAAAATTAATGTCACTAAGGCAGCAATTATCACAATAAATATCAGTATATAAGTAGTAAGTTCAAAAAAACTGATTTTATATCTCTTCGTATCCTGAGTAGGAAAACTTGGAGTAATATAGAAGGAAGATTTTTTTAAGTTCTCAAAATTAAATATACTCATATTAGTTCTTTTATATTCCAACTAAAGGAGAAGTTAATGTTTCTATTTTTTAGACCCAAATATAATAAATAAGTTTGATTAGGTTACTGATATTTCCAAATATTATGCATCCATAACCATTGTTCAGGTGTCTCCCTTACTGTTTCCTCTAATATAGTCATATACCGCTGATTTAATTCCTGAATAGCTTCAGAATTATTTTCAGGAAGATTATCAAAACTCATTTCAGTTATCTTGATTCTATATTTACCTACAGAGTTTCTGATAAAGAAGGAAACGAATACAGGAACTTTCCTCTTTAAGGCTAATACCGCAAACCCTTGAAAAGTCATAGTCGGCTGATTAAAATAATTCACCATTACTCCATCCTTTGGTCCACGCTGATCACCGACTATTGCAATAGTACCGCCTCCGGCTAATGTCTTATACAGATCCTTAACTGAAACACCAAGTGTGATTTCTTTATTCTCAAATCTTTCGCGCAATTTTGTCATCCAATCTGCTACATACGGGTTTCTCTGTTTTTTAACAAGCACATACAAAGATATATCGATAGCTAAACCGGCGTAAAGTGCAGCAAGTTCCCAATTACCAAAGTGACCGGTTAAGAAAATTGTTCCTCTATTCTCGTAGATACGTTTTTTGGCTATATCCAGATTGCCTTCTTCCACCATGCCAATAATTTCATCCTTAGAAGCTCTGGATAATATAAGTAATTCCATAAATGTAACTGTAATACAATAGTAATTCTTTCTGGCGAGTTTTTTAATTTCACCTGTCGACTTATCGGGGAAAGCTTTGGTTAAATTATTTATAACCATCTCTTTTCTTATAGGAATAAAGTAGAAAAATAAGCCGGATATTATCCGTGCTAAAATTGGAACTCTTTTAATTCCGAAAAAATTAATAAGGTTATCCAAAAATTTCCAAAAAAGAAATTCAAATTTATTTTTATCCATCACAATTTAATTAACAGTGATTCTGCGGCGCCAGTTGTCATCACGTAATTCGCCGCGCTTTGTTGAATGTAAAAGCTCATAGTCATTATAACCGGTAATATCACCGAACACAAATTCTACTCCGCCTTCAATACTGTTATACCTCCAAATCTCATATGGCTTAGTGTTGTAGTCATTCGGATAATAATCCACTTCATCCGGCTCTCCGTATATTAGATAGATCCTACCTCTGTCAGTCTTTACTCCTCTTTTGTTAAAAGCCTTATACCTTGCTTCAACAAAGGCAACACGATCCATATACTCTTCTTTAAACTCATTTTTAGGAGTGTCAGGTTCCATGTCTCTTGCTTTCCAAAATTTGTATAGAAATTCTCTTTTGGAATCAAGAGTTTTTAACCTTGCATAAGTATCTTTATCTTGTTTGGTTGCAATAGGTCCGCAGACTTCAAATAGTTCATCACACTCTTCTTCACTGTAAATTCCGTACTCGCTGCTTTTCATATCGGTATTACTTAAAACAGTCATCTCTGCAACAGGTTTGACCGATGGGTTAATTAGATAAAACCTTTTCGAAGATGCAATTCCAACATTTAAGGAATCCTGAAAAAGACTTAACCGTAAAGTATAAGAGCCGGTTGGATATTTCCTTAAATTAAAAACACCTGCTTCCACAATTGAATTATTGCTTTGAGCGACAGATTTTTTCTTTGACTCAAGTGTATTTCCATAATTATCCAATAATTGCTGAACTAGAATAAGTTCACTACCGGGAATTGTATGAGTGTCTACATCATATAACTCGGAATAATAAAACAGAACTGGCATTGCCTCTGTATAAATGTCGAGAGGATTTGGATAGACTTCCATAGTGTTCTTATAAAAAATGGATTTTGTATTTTTACTGTCAGTTATTATTCTTGAAGCAAGTTGAATATCACTGATAGAATATACATCTGTGGGAAACTTATTTATCGAGATGTGCTCTTTGTATGTAGTAATTTTTGAAGTATCGGCAATATCCAAAGAACTTATTGTTAATAAGTATCTACCGGGAGGAATGATATAGCCCAAGTTACCGATCAAATTCTTATCCTTGTATAATTCACCTTGGGATGTGTCAATTTCATTTACGGACTTATATCTTTTACTCACAAGAACATTATTGATCAAAGTATCTTCTAGTGAAATATCAAGATATGCACCGATAAAAAATTTATCATCAATTTTATAGGGAGTCAGTTTTCCTTGACCAATAGAGTAGTATATCTCCAGATATGAATTTGTTGAATCACATTTAAACCTTGCATAATCAAATTCGAATGAAATTTTTTCTTGTGCTAAAATACCCACTATCGGTAATAGCCAAAGGAGAATTGTCTTTTTCATATAATTTAACACCGTAATAAAATATTTTGAAACATATCAAAAGTTATGAAATTTTTTCTTAAGATTTAAGTACTCAATTTTTACCCAAGTTAAAATTTTAACACTTCATTATATGTACAGTTAAAAGGATCAACTTGTTTCAGAATCTATAAAATTTGTTCAACTGGAATTATGCAATAGAGTTAAGATAAAAAGTAACTAAACAAGAAATAGATAGTTAGAATAAGGACTTGCCCCGATTTACTCGGTCTTAGCGCGATTTACTCGGTCTTAGCGTTTATACCCCGATGGTTAACTTGCAAATTGTATATTTCTTAGAGGAGCATTTTTGCATCAGTCTTTTCTTAATACAAAATTTCATTATTAAAAAAAGAAATTGTTCAGTTAAATATAATATAATAGTCTCTACAGAAAATTATAGATCAATCAGAGAGATAGTATTCTACAGTTGATACAACACGGATCTTTTTAATATGAGGATTATTTTTATCTCTAGGATAAATAGAAAATTGACCTTGATAAGCGCGTTTCATTTTACCTAACTCACTGTTGGAATCCTCGGCAAGTTCCTGCGCAACTTCTCTTGCTTTAGTTATTACTTCTTGAATCATTTCTGGTTTCACCGAGTTAAGCTTTGAGAAAATAAATTCCGTTCTGTTATCGTAACCATTACCAGAAAATACAATACCTTTTTTTCCAAGACTTGAGAGTTTATTCATTAATGAACGTATCAAGTCAACCTTTTTTAAATAAACCGTTACTGTTTGTCTTGAAGTAAAACTAAACTGCGATGGATTGTTACCTACATAATTCTATGCCGATTTATCAAGTATTGAGGCTGGAGACAATGATATTTCAGATTCTTCAACTCCAGAATTCATAAGAGATTTCTTAATTATGTTTTTACTTTTATCAATTGAGTTGTAAAGTGTTTCAAGATTATTACTTGTCTGGGTAAATTGTATCGGCCAGATAACAATATCAGCAGGATATTCTCTTTCTGATAATCCTTTCACAGTAACACTTCTTTCATACTCTTTAAATTTAAAAAGACCATTTCTGAGTAGAAGTCCGAAAACCAACATCTCTAAAAAGAAAAATATTCCAAGTGCTAGATAATTGTTTTTATTATTCATTAATCTTATAAATGATAAAACTATAACAATACTGCCGTTTAAAATTGTTTTTCGAAGTTAGAATTCATAATAAAAAAGGTGTCTAAAATAGACACCTTAATTATTTTCATAATATCAAATTATGAATTAGTGAAAACCAAGTACTAGTGTGAACACGTGATTGCCTGATGAGAAACTTTCAACATTACGATATGCATAATCGAACATAAGATCAAAAGATTCACCTATGTTGAAATTAATGCCGGCTCCAACTGCCCAATTATAAATTGCAGTACTCGTATTCTCTGTCAAGAAGTTATACCCGCCTCGCAGAGATAAAACATTCAAGAATTGTAATTCAAGACCAAGCTTTAACTCATTTTCAATAGTGTTATTATTTCTAAAAACACCAGCAATAGATAATCTGTTTTCTTTACTAAAATCAAATGTATACCCCATACTCAGATCGAAGTAGCTAGGTATCTGAAAAGGTTCTGTGTCAACTTCGTAAACACCTAAACCGCTACCAAGTGCTGCAGAAGGTACTTCAGTTTTTACTTTAAGGTCTTCACCAGTGTATCTCATATTTCCACCGATATTCTTCACTGAAACACCAAGTGAAAAATTAGGTGCAAAACGATATTGAACACCAAAATCAATTGCAAAGCCGCTTGCACCAGTGTTCATAATAGTTTCGTTAATCAAGCTTAAACTAGCGCCGGCTGATACTCTATCTGTAATCATCGTGGAATAGGTAAAACCTAACACAAAATAATTTGGTGAGAAAGTTTGACCAGTGCCGTCAGGATTTTGATTTGTAGTCACTGGAATATCGCCAAAATCAATACCTTTGTACGTTAAACCTATGGAACCAATACCTAACTTAGTTGCAATAGCAAAATATGAAATGTTTATATCCGCAATATACTGCATCATGTTAAACATTGCTTCGGTTCCCTGCATTCTATCTAAACCGCCAGGATTGTAGTAGATCGATTCAACACCGGTAAAATGTGAGTTAAACGCACCTACCGTTGCTATCGATCTAGCGCCTACAGGAATGAGCAATTGTTCAGCTCCCGCAGTACCTTTACGAGCTGCGTCTCCGGCAAACACAGTCACAGAAAAGATTAGTATTATAAATACTGTTAATAGCTTTTTCATTATATTCTCCAATTTTTAAACATAATTTTAACTTAAAGGTGATGATTTAATCATCACCTATAATCAACTAATTAATAATTTTGAAGTTGTTTTTGAGGCATTATTATCGCTAATTTTAATATTTTATCCCCAAATTCTGGATTACTAATTAGAGCTATATACATACCGGAGGCAACCCTTAGTTCAGACTCGTTTTCAAGATTCCACCTCAAGATTGATGAAGCATCGTCTTTCTCCAAAGTTCTAACTAATACCCCACTAATTGTGTAGAGTTTAATTGTTACTTTATCTGGTAAATTGTTAAATGTGACGTAAGGCTCGTCGAATTTTCCACCAGTATAACTTACACCTTCATTTATACCGAACAACGGGTTTGGAAATACATTTACTTTATCCCAATTTGATTCAGCGTCCTTTTTAGTAATTCCTGTTTCAACAGTATATTGATATTTATCACGATCAGTCAAGAATACTCCAGGAAAAAGCTTATATGTGCCGGTAGGATTAAAAGCATTTCGCGGCATATCCGTCTCAAATCCGCATACATACATTGCATCAAACCAAGCAGACTTAGCAACGGCTTTTAAAGAATCATAATTACCAGTAAAATCAGCTGGTTTATCCATCTTATAACCGGTCGCAATGTCAGCCCATAACCTTCCTGATTGTGAACTTATGTAAGGTAAGTTAACAGTCCCTGTAGGATCATAGGGTGCTTTGAATACGATTATGTATTCTTTACTCTTAGTAAGTTGGCTGCCCGGATACCAAACACCATCCGGCATTCCAAGAGAATCGGCAGCGTTAGCAGTTTCGGTAAATCCGACAGCAAGTTGTCGTTCTTCACCAGAAGGTAATACCTCAAAAGCAGAAAACGGAACTTCTACAAAAGAGGAGTCCTTAGACCCGGTATTATCACCGAGTGGATACCTTCCTGTTGCTCTTCTTACATATCGATGAGCAAAGGAACTGTTTTCAGCACCAAAACGAATTTCTACCGGTCTAAGATCTCCAACACTAATTGCTGACGATGTTTTAGAAGTTACCGGTAATATTGAAGGTTTGGAGACATCATTTCCTACATAGAACCCACCTGTTATACTATCATCTTGAGGTAAAAACCATTGATTTCCTTTAAATTCAGTTTTACCAACACCAGGCTCAATCCACGGAACAGTTACAGTTACACCGTCGACCAAATTGTTTATTTGATATGTGTAAAAATCATCGTAGAAAAATGGATTATTATCAAAATCTGTATCGCTGAACAGATATTTCTTAGATGAATCCACTAATATAGTATCCCTATCTACATCCTTTATGTAATAGTATAGAACATAAGGAATACTTAAACTATCTCGGAAGAATCCAACCTCATATTTATGATTCGTGATCTTTTCTTTATCCTGTACAGAATAAGTAACTTCCGATTCAGCTTCACCTGAGACATGTTCGGTCGGTACTCCAGAGTAGAATGGTTCATTCTGAGAATCACCGGTTAATATTCCATCATTTCCTTTATCATCGTTAATGATAAGCGGAATATTCGAAATTGATCCCAAAGTAGCCGTCCCAGGTATCAGGTAGGTACCCAATGCATCAAACTTAACTATTTCATCATAATTAAGCGCTGTAGAAACAATTGATAGGAAATAAGGTTTATTCTTCTCAAGAAACTTACCTGTAAAAGGATCCTTTTTTATTATAAGGCTAATTCTGCCTTTATCTTTATCAAAGTAAATGGAAGAATCAAGTTGTATTCCCCCAGTTGGATAAATAATCGTTCTTTCATCATTAACGGGGTTTTCATAAATAACACTATTGATATCATTTTTAATATCATACCTAGCTATTATTTGAGAATTCGCCTTTCCACCTTCAATATCTGATGTAGAATTCCTATTATACATTTTAACTTCATACCATTCAAAATGCATATCGTAGCCAACACCTACTGCTTCATACTGAGTTGATTCGTAAGTTTCCCAAATAAGTTCAATAGTATTATCATTTGCTTTAATTACTGGTGTAACTTGAGGCGGTGCAGCTGGTACGTTAAAATTATTCTGGAAGACAAATTGTGCTGCACGGTCAATTTTTTTAGCTTCTTTAACGGAAGCAATAGCAGAAGTACTTCTACCCACTACATAAGCAACTACTACATCAACCGCTTTACCTTTTTCCAATTTAAATGGACCAGTATTTGACATTTGCCTCTGATCATATGGAGATGTATGTATCCATCCTGTCTGGGAAACCGGATCTCCTGAATAGATATATCGAGTATCAACTTGCGCGCAATCTCCTGTAAATACCGTTCCAAATTCCCAGTCACAAGCATCAATTTTATTACCCTGCTGATTAAATCCCTCCAAATAATTTCTTGCCTGTACTTCATTATCAGGGTCGCCTTGAGTAGGGTGACTTTGAATGTAATAAACAAATGAAGTAAGCCCAAGATTCTTAGCCCCCCATATTGTATCAACGCCTAAAATAGGTCCCATAGTATTTAAAGCAAAATCATCCGGATTACCTGTTGGCTCCCACGGACCCTGGAAGAAATCTATGAGAAAACAAGGAGGAGTGCTTCCGAAAACACCATCAGAGCCGTCATTATATGTATAGCCAGCATTCAAAGTTGTATCTGACCCTACTAAATCATCAAGCGCATCACCGATATCAGCGTCTGCCCAAACACCAAAATATACTGAATCCTGAACATCAGAAACAAGCCCTGTATTCAATATTGAATATCTTATGAACATGATCTTACCAAGATCTCCCGCAGTTGCGTAAGCCCAAACTGTTTGCCTGATTTCAATACCCTGAGGGTCAACATTAGTAAAGGTCCTATCAGAGGAACTAACGGCATCATTATAAACACACCATGCTGTCTCATCACCTAAAATATCAGGAGAATCTTCATCCGGGTCCCATTGACCATTACCGTTTTTATCTACGGGGTTATATTCACCGTCACCGTCACCGTCGTAAAAATATGCTCCGCCTTTTACAGCTTCACCCCAAGCAACCCAAGAATCTCCAAACGGTTCATCCTTGGCTTTAACAACAAATATTCCGGAGTAAGTAGGATCGGTAACCTGCTCATTATCCGCATCATCCCATGCCGCATTACCCGGCAGATAATCACTGGTTCTTGATGATGTTGCCATAGCGTTCGACCACATTATACCCTTATCATTCACTCCACTCATGTAAAATCCCGAGGAATAAAGAAAATTAAGACCATTTATCCTACCCTGTGATTTATAAGGTTCTACAACAACATCTGCAATAACACCTTTGCTATTCATAGGCATGGCAATATCATTTATAAACATATAGTAGGAATCACCAACACTAAAGGGATTACTATATGTTTTGCCAAGTCTTTGATCTTGGCTATTCTGCTTTTTCTTTGTAGAATTAGCAGTAAAGCCGAACAGAAGAAATGTACTCAAAAGTATCATCACGGCTTTAGTTAAGTTATTTTTCTTTAATTTCATATTTATACCCATCTCTAATTAGAAATATTTCAACAATTAAAGTGAAGTAAAGTTTACTTTTAGACCTAATCTAATTAATCTGGGAGTACCAAAATTAGCAGGGTCTCTTTCTAAACTCTTATAATCTTCAGTCCACTTATTGCCATTTTGAGCTGATAAAATTTTACCATTTTCTGTACTTAAATAATCAGTAGTATAAGCAGAACCGGTAGATCTCCAAACTTGAACTTCATTTAGATTATTAAATAAATTTTCTATCCATACATATGGAGTGATCAAAGTAGATTTTCCTAATGAGAAAGATTTTTCCAATTTACAATCAACTCTGAAAGTACCAGGTCCGTAAGAAGAATTAACATATCCTTTTGTGTTACCCCAGTTAGTAAAGTTATCAAGTAAATTTTGAGTTTCTAAAGGAGTAAAAGGACGTCCGCTTGCGAATGAGATCAAGAAATTTGCACCGATCATTTCAGCCCATCCTAAATCACCTTTGGGTACATAAAAATCTATTATCAAAATTCCAGTATGCCTCTGATCAAAATCTAAAGGTGCAATAACTTTAGGAACCTCACCATTTTCATTTCTGAAAGCTGCGACATAAGAAGAATTAGTAGAAGATCCAGTACCTTCTGAAATTGAGAATGTATAATCAAGAGATAATGATACATAACTGACTCTAGCAACATCTACAGAAAATGCGAATCCTTTAATAGTACCAAAGTCCTGGTTAGTTGGTGTGTAATATTGGAATCTCTCACCTCCAACTTCTTTATAATAGTTCTGAACACCTTGATTTGCAAGTCCTTGTGTATTCTTATAGAATGCTGTAATATTTAATGCTGCCACAGTTCCAAGTACTTGTCTAAACCCAACTTCATAAGATGTAGTTATCTCACTTTCAATATATCCCGTAGCTAATCTAAACATTGAGTCATTTATTAATATATCTAATCTTCTTTGAAAAGGATAAAGATCGATCAACCTTGGTTCTTGTACAAATTTACCATACTGTGCATGGAATACAGTAGATTCAGTAACAGGAAAACCAAGTCCGATTCTTGGAGAAACGTGAAACTCTGTAGGTTTTTTCTTGAAATCGCCCGGGTCAAAATCAGTAGGATCATTACCGCCATTAAATGGGTTTTCAGGATCCTTGATAATATTCGCTTGCGAGTCAAAATAATCAAACCTAAGACCGAGATTAAGTACAATATCTTCAAGCTCAAAACGATCTTGAACATAAGCATAACCTAAAATAGGATGCTGAGGAGCAAGAATTGGTGCAGATTTATCATCAAACTTCTCACCATAAAGATCAAACCCGTATCTTGTAGGATTTTCTCTTGTATATCTTTCTTCTCTTGTTTTGGCTGGGATATAAGTTGTATCGTTGCTCCAATAGCCGGCATTGTTTTTAGCTAAGGAAACAGGCGACATTGAGTAATATCTTTGTGTGCCATATGTACCGCCAAAACCGGCTTCAAACAAATGCTTGCCTACCTGCGAAGTAAAGTTAAAGTCGCCGGTAAATTTACTATTATCAATTTTTCTATAGTAATCATCAACCCAACCTTCAGCATTAAAAATACCATCAGCATCTCTAGCTAATCCTGCTTGGTCAGCTTGTCTTGGTATAAACTTATTATAAACAGTATCACCGTATGCTTCAACATTATCAAAGAAAACACCGTCCCCTTCTTCCTGAGAATATCTTTGATATCCAATTATTAAGTTCCAGAAAGATGATGAACCAATATTCTGTGATAATTTTGCATTGAGTGAAAGGTTATCTTTTAACCGTTTAGCATTATGAACCGAATTATTCTTTGCATAATTGTAATCAAACAGCCTTGAATTCCAATCGTTATAATTACCGCCAATTTGTAAGTTGAATCCAGCGCCTAAATTAAAGTAAGTTCGTCCTGAAAATCTCCAAACTGCATCGGTATTATTTTCTTTTATATCAGAATGATATCCAATAGAGTTAAAAGTTATTCCATTAGAAACAGGCTCGCCATCCTGATACCAGCCTCTTTCACCGGATAAGAAAAATGTAATATCTTTATTTCCGGGTATTATTGGTCCGCCTACAGCTAATGTATATAAATTATATCCGTAAGGATCTGTATATGAAGAGGATAATGCATCCCCATAAATTGTATATTTTGGTGAACCGGATTTAGTTGTTACATTAACAATACCAGACTGAGCTTGTCCATATTTAGCTTCGTAACCGCCAACCTGGAATGAAATCTGATCGATGGCGATATTACTTACCTGCGATTGATTGGTTCCATACATCAGGTCATTTTGAACAACACCGTCAACAACATAAACAACTTCGTTACCTCTACCACCACGTACGTTGATGGTTGCATTGCCTGCAGCACCACCAGAACCATCTTGTTTAACAACTCCGGCTTGTAAGGAAGCAAAATTTTCAACACCTCTTACAGGTAACCTGGCAATTGTTTCTGCGTCAACTACTGCTACTGTATTAGTAGATTTCGCTTCAAAAAACTTTTTGTCTGTTACAACGACCTCCTCCATGGCAATTCCCGGAGATAGACTTTCGTTCAATTCGTAGGTAATGCCACCAACAATTCTAACATCTTGTACAACTTTAGAACTGTAACCAACAAAACTTATCTGAACATCATACGTTCCCGGCGAAATATTCAATATAAAATAATTTCCGTCGATATCGCATGCTGCCCCAAGTGAAGTATTCAATATTACTACGTTTGCACCTATTAAGGGTTCTCCTGTATCAGCATCAACAACCCTTCCCGCTAACTTACCAGTTCCAACTTGCGCAAAAAGAGTTGAAGATACAAGAACAGTAATAAACAGAAATATTGAAAAAGTAAAAAACTTTTTCATATCTACTCCAAATTTTATTTGATAAAATAATTAAATACTTTATTTATAAACGAGCAGACTTAAAGGTCAAGTTATTTTAACCTGAAATATAAGCAGCAGTTTCTCCTTTTTCAGGAGAAACTGCTTAAGCTCAGTAAGTAAATAAAATTACTTAATAAGAATCATTTTTCTTGTGCTAGCAAATTGTCCAGCTTTTATTGTATAGAAGTATACACCAGATGACAAATTAGATGCATCAAAGTCAACTTCATAGTTACCTGGAGCCTGCTGTGAATTAACTAACTGAGCAACTTCTTGTCCCAACATATTATATACTTTTAGAGATACTTTAGATATTTCCGGAATCGAATATCTGATAACAGTTGATGGATTGAAAGGATTAGGATAATTTTGAGAAATTTCAAAATTCTTAGGTTGAGTTCCACCAATCTCTTTTACTGAATTAATTAATCCCCACCAATCAAGAATTTGATAATGTGGAGCTTCTGTCATAGCAGAATACCATACGTATGGATTTTTGGAATCTAACGACAATACATCATAAGCTATGAAAGCAATTTTATTACCTGCAGGTAAGGTTCTATGAATAGCAACATTACGTTTGGTACCGTCACTTCCATATCCATATACGTCAACTTCAGTATCGTCAGTAACATCAACGCCATCTAAGAAATTGTAACCACCAATTTCGTAAGCGGGATCATACCACAATGTATCGTTAGGTGAATTCGCATTAAATGCTACGAAAAGTGAATCACCTAATTGAGGACCCTCAATAGTTTCAAGCATAGAAGGTAACTGATATGAAGGATCTGGTAAATTGATATCATTATACTCATAAGTAATACCTAATACATCATATACAAATTCACCCGCAACGTGAGGTCCATCAGTCCAGTTTGACCAAACTCCTAAGTATTCATCACCTAATAAAGCATAATTTCTACTTGGATCTCCATTTAACCACTCTGTAATTAATGAATCGTGATTAAATGAAGGACCGTTATTATTTGCTGTTAATTCAATAATGTTTTGATAATGAGAGAATAAATCTGCACTTCCCATACCAAATTGCCATGTATCATGCGGGAAAGCAGCATATCCGAAATAATATGCAAGATAGTTTACCGGACCATTGACTAATAATAATGTTGGAAATTCCGGTTTAAATACGTTAAAGTCTTTCATTTCACGTACTGTAACGCCGCCTTCAACATCAGTTGCTTGTATCTTATAAGAAATATTTGCACCTGGAGCTTGAGCCGGAATATCACCGGAAAATACATCGCCGCCAATATTAGTCATTGCTACATCAGAATAATTTCCACCATCAATAGCATACTGAAGTAATACTTCTGCAACGCCTGCATTACCGCCGCTAGGGTTGTCATCAGTAACTGTAGCTTTAATAGTAAAAGGACCAGCTGAGTCGGGTCTGTAATAACCGGAGGTCTGTCGCCTGTTAAATCAACGACAACAGCAAAGTTCCAAGTATATTTTCTTGCCCACCAGCCAGGTTCGTCTGCCGAATTTCTACCGGCTTCATAGTATTTCCAGCCTGGGAAACCAATTTGATCATCTGAAAAGAATCCTATTCTATCCGGGAAATCAGGGTTATTCCAGTCTGTACCGTCATTAGTTAATACAACAGCAAAGACTTCACCTCTGAGTATGGTTGGTTCATTTCCTAATAGACTCATTTCAACCCAATGATAAGAATTTTTTGATGCGTCTGCTGCATCAATGGTTACAGGATAACCAACTCCGAAATCTGACCAAAGATCGT
>QILJ01000530.1 GCA_003233295.1 Ignavibacteria bacterium
AATTTGGGTTGACGAATCAAATTTTTAGGGTAGAAGTTGATAAGATTTTATATATCAGAAAGTTTCAAGTCTATTTCACGTGCTAAATTAGCAACTGCAATAACAATTATAACACTAAGTATTACCATTGGGTTCATTAGTTTATCAACTGTACTTTTACTTCTTTCAAAAAAAATGGAGGAAAGTTGGAAAAGCCAGATAAAGATGAATGTGTTTTTAAATGATTCGGTTTCTGTAAAGCAGAGTAATTTAATAGAAGAAAACCTTTTAGGAAATAAGTTCGTAAAGGATGCTCAATATTTTTCAAAAGCAGATGCTGAGAAAAAATTCCTCGAGATCACTGGCGAGGATTTTAAAACAATCCTTGATATAAACCCGCTGCCGAACTCTTTTGTTGTTACTTTTAATGATCTTATTGATGAAAACAGTATTAAAAATATAATTGATGAGTTTCAAAAAATTAAAGGTGTTGATGAAGTAATTTATGATTACAATTTAACATTTACGATCTTAGAATTTTTAAGATCGATGAAATTCATAATTTTCCTTGTTACAATAATCTTTGTCTCCATAGCTATTTATCTACTCTATTCAACAAGTAAATTAATTCTACATCAGAAAATGGAGCAGTATAATACAATGAAACTTGTTGGTGCGAGACTATCAACAATAAAAATACCATTATTGATATATGGATTGATTGTTGGATTGTTAGCGTCACTGATTTGTATCATATTATTTTACTTTTTAATGGTTACCGTTAATAATTATTATCCAGCATTTCGGTTTGATAACTATAGTAATTTTATTAATTTAGGCTTTGTAATATTGGGCTTAATATTGGGACCCATTGGCGTTGGACGACTTTTTGCCAAAAAACTCTCATTGAAAATCGATAATTTTAATTAATAAATAATCAGTTGGTGAATATGAAAAAGATCATTTTAATTTTTGCAGCACTCTTAGCATTATCCGCTGTTAGTTTCGGACAAGTTAAGGATTATGAACTTGGAGCTGATAGACTTTCAGGTCGATCAAATTATAACGGTGGATATTTTAATTATTCCGAACCTCTCGGAGTGAATATTAAAGTTGCTGTTTGGGGATTTGTTAAATACCCCGGTAGATATTTTGTTCCTATTAATACAACAGTTACCGATTTGTTGAGTTTGGCTGGCGGACCAACCGACGATGCTAATATGGACGAACTTCGTATTTATCGTGTTTTGAGTGATGGGACTAATGAACTATTTCAATTTGACTATAATGATTTGATGTGGGAAAGTCAGCTAAGACTTGAAAAACGGAGTATCCCGGATCTTGTAGCCGGAGATATTCTGGTTGTTCCCGGAAGTCAAAGATTATATCTTAGAGACTGGATAGCAATAACGCTGGGGGTTGTTTCGACATTAATTTCATTTACAACATTATTAGTAGTAACCGCACAATAAGAGGGAATATTTTGGATAACGAATTTGATAATAATAATTTTGAAGAAGAAACACATTCGATAAAAGATTACATCAATCTTATAAAGATTAATATTATTCCAATTTTATTAATTGGACTTACTGGATTGGCAGTTTCTGTAATTTATGCTTTTACTGCACGCGATATTTATACTGCATCTACTGCTTTAAAAATTCAAAAGCCTCAAGCAGGGGGTATACTAAGTTCACCGCTTCTTCCGGAGTTTTCCGATTTTGGAAGCGACAGGTTTATAGCCAATGAAATCGAAATATTAAAAAGTCGAAGATTGAGGGATATCATTGCTTCGGCATTAATAGATTCTTTTAAGTCAATTAATAACCCTGACAGTTTCTATGTTTTACTAGACCACAGCTTTGATCTCGAGGACAACGAAATTAAATTGATATCAAAATATGATTTAATGGAGATACTGAGTAAAGTGAAGATTGAACAAAAAAGAGGTTTGGATATTGTTGAAATTTCGGTGGAGTCGCCTGTACCGTACGAAGCAAAACTAATAGCGAATACTTATGCTAAATCATACGAACAGCTAAATCTAAAATATACAAGACAGCAATTAAGCAAAGTTGTAGTGTTCTTAAATAAACAAAGAAAAACTAAATATAAAGAGCTAATAGCTGTTGAAGAAAGGATGAAGAGATTTCAAGTTGAAGGCAGAGTTATTGCTCTCGATGATCAGGCAAAAGCTCTGATTGATATACTATCTACATTTGAAGCTCAGAGAGATGCAACTTCTATTGAACTTGCTCAAGCAGAAGAAAACATAAAACAATATAAAGAAGAAATGAATAAGCAGAATTCGAGCATTAGTAAGTATATTGAAAATTATGCTACTGAACCGAGGATGAAAGCTCTACAAGAAGAAATTGCAAGATTAGAGATGGAAAGAGATGTTGCCATGTCTGATACTTCGATGAGCGCTACAAGAAAAGAACTACTTCTAAATAAGAATAGAACAATTAGGGACTTACGCAAGCAGTTAGATCAGCTGTTGAAAATTTATAAAGAAAGTATTTTTGCAGCTTCACCGGCAGAACTAAAAGAACTTTCTCTTAAACTTCTTACAGAAGAAGTTAGATATAAATCTCTGCACGCTACGTATACAAATTTGAATAAGATAATTGATAACTATGAAATTAAATTCAATGAACTTCCTGACCAAACAATAGGTTTTGCCAGGTACCAGCGTGAATTGAATGCTTATGAGAAACTTTATCTCTTAGTTGAAGAAAAGTATCAAGAAGCATTGATAAGTGAGCAGTCAACTCCGGGTAATGTATTGATTATTGATGAAGCTCAGAGACCAGTAGAACCTTCGAAACCAAATAGAAAACTCATTGTAGTTATAGGATTAATATTAGGTTTTGGTCTTGGATTTGGTTTCGCTTTTATTAGAAATTATTTTAATAATACGGTTAAAACTCCGGAAGATATTCAGAAAGAAAATATCAAAGTGCTTACATGGATCCCAAGAATTGAAGGAATTGAAAAAAACAAAGAATTCGAATTTATTATTGCCGAAAAATCAGATTCGATTTATAGTGAAGCTTTTAGAGTTCTGAGAACACGAATCCATTTTTCTAAAATGGCTAATAATGGTGTTAATGTGCTTCATATAACTTCATCTATTCCGCAAGAAGGAAAAACAACAATAGCAGTAAACGTTGCAGGTAGTTTTGCGCAGAATAATAAAAGAACAATTATCGTTGATTGTGATCTTCGTAAACCAAGAATGCACACTGTGTTCAAAGCACAAAGATTCCCGGGCTTTACTGACTATTTTATTGGTCAGACTGATTTTGAATCAATAATACATAAGTCTAAAATAGCTAATTTGGATTTTATTACTTCAGGAACTATTCCACCAAATCCATCCGAAATACTTAGTTCTGATCAGATGCTTGCACTATTATCAAAGTTGAAGGAAAGATATGACCTTATTGTTTTAGATTCCCCACCGATAATTGCGGTTACAGATTCAGAGATTTTATCAAGAATTGCAGATTCAACAATATTAGTCGCTGCTTCTGGTGAAACTGAAATAGAATTGTTGAAAAAATCAGTTGAATTGTTACAGCATGATTCTGATTCATTTATCGGTGTTGTGCTGAATAAGTTTACCTTCAGAAGTGGTTATGGCTCGTATTATAAATACTATTATTATTACTCGCATAATAAAGATGTGAAGAAGAAAAAGTTTTTTAGTAAAAAAACATAAACATTACTCCAACCTATATGAGTGATAAAACAGCTGTAATAACTGGCGGTGCTGGGTTCCTCGGGTCGTATCTTTGTGATAAATTGATCCAAGAAAATATTAAGGTTATTTGCATTGATAATTTATTAACTGGCACGTTGGATAACATAGAACATCTCTTTGAAAATCCGAAGTTTAAATTTATAAAGCATGATGTAACTAACTTTATTCATGTGCATGGTAAAGTTGATTACGTTCTGCATTTTGCTTCACCATCAAGCCCCATAGATTATCTAAAACTATCCATACAGACATTGAAAGTTGGATCGTTGGGCACTCACAAAGCTTTGGGATTAGTTAAAGAAAAAAAGCCGTATTTCTTCTCGCATCAACTTCCGAAGCATATAGCGATCCGGAGAGACATCCTCAACCGGAAGAATATTGGGGAAATGTAAATCCAATCGGTACTAGGGGAGTTTATGATGAAGCAAAACGATTTGCCTAAGCAATTACAATGGCATATTGAAACGAGGATTTGGTTAGGTTATACCTCCTACCCGTATGCGCATAGACGACGGCAGAGCGCTGCCTACGTTTGTTTCTTAAGCGTTGACGGATAAGGGTTTAACTGTGGTTCGGCAATGGATCACAAACTCGAAGTTTCTGTTTCGTATCGGATTTAATTAACGGGATTTACAAACTCTTATTATCAGATATCAAAAAAAACATAAACATTGGAAGTCTATCCGAGATAACAATTAAGCAATTTGCAGAAGAAGTTATCGTATTCACAAATTCAAAAAGCGAGATAGTTTATAAACCGATCCCAGAGGATGATCCTCAAATTAGACAACCGGATATTTCAAAAGCAAAAACACAGCTAGGCTGGGAACCTGTTATCAGTAGGGAAGAGGGATTGCTGAAAACAATTAAATATTTTAAAGAGAAGTTAAAAGAAAAAAGGTAGCCGATTACGACTACCTTTTCTTTTTTTGTACTGCAAAGAATTTTAGGCTTCAGATTAATACATTCCGCCCATACCACCCATTCCGTCCATTCCTCCCGGAGGCATAGGAAGTGCTTTCTCATCTTCTGGTTTTTCAAAAACAACTGCTTCGGTAGTCAACAATAATGCTGATACTGATGCAGCATTTTGAAGTGCTGTTCTTGTTACTTTAGTAGGATCAATTACACCGGCAGAAATCATATTTTCATATACTTCTGTAGCAGCATTGAACCCGAAATCATCTTTACCTTCAAGAACTTTATTTAATACAACAGCACCTTCTAAACCAGCATTATAAACAATCTGTTTTAAAGGTTCTGATAAAGCATGCTGAATTATTTTAATTCCTGTGGTTTGATCTTCGTTTTGACCTTTGAGATCATCTAAATTAGCAATAGCTCTTACTAATGCCACACCGCCGCCGGCAACAATACCTTCTTCAACAGCCGCTCTGGTTGCATGTAATGCATCTTCAACTCGTGCTTTTTTCTCTTTCATTTCCACTTCTGTAGAAGCTCCGATCTTAAGAACGGCAACACCGCCGGCTAATTTAGCTAATCTTTCCTGAAGTTTTTCTCTATCATAATCAGATGTTGTGTTTTCGATTTGAGCTTTGATTTCGTTCACACGTTTTTTTATATCTTCAGTTTTTCCCGCGCCTTCAACGATAACTGTGGTATCTTTGTCCATTACAACCTTTTTTGCGCTTCCCAAATATTCCATGGTTGCATTTTCTAATTTGAAACCTCTTTCTTCAGAAATAACAGTACCGTTAGTCAATATTGCAATATCTTCCAGCATAGCTTTTCTTCTATCGCCAAAGCCTGGAGCTTTAACTGCTGCAACTTTTAATGTGCCTCTTAATTTATTAACAACCAATGTTGCAAGAGCTTCACCTTCAAGGTCTTCTGTAATGATTACAAGACCTTTACCAGCTTGAGCAACTTTTTCAAGGATTGGTAATAGATCTTTCATCGCTGAGATTTTTTTGTCATGGATAAGAATGAGAGTATCTTCCATAACAGATTCCATTGATTCCGAATCGGTTACGAAGTAAGGCGAAAGATATCCGCGATCGAACTGCATACCTTCAACTATTTCTAATTCCGTTTCTGTTCCTTTTGCTTCTTCAACGGTAATTACACCATCTTTACCAACTTTCTCCATTGCATCAGCAATAAGTTCACCGATTGTAGGATCATTGTTTGCCGAAATTGAACCAACTTGTGCAATCTCTTCTCTGCCTTCAACTTCTTTCGAAGTTTCATGAAGATGATCAACAACTTTTCGAATTGCCAAGTCAATACCTCTTTTTAAATCCATAGGGTTTGCACCGGCAGTAACATTCTTCAGTCCTTCACGATAAACAGCTTGAGCTAAAACAGTTGCAGTAGTTGTACCGTCACCGGCTACATCACTTGTCTTAGAAGCAACTTCACGTACCATTTGTGCGCCCATGTTTTCAATAGGGTCAGCTAATTCAATTTCTTTTGCTACAGTTACACCGTCTTTAGTAACAGTTGGTGCACCAAATTTTTTGTCGATTACAACATTACGTCCTTTCGGACCTAATGTAACCTTTACAGCGTTTGCTAGTTTATCAACTCCACCTTTGAGAGAATTCCTAGCATTACTACCATACTCTACGATTTTTGATGACATTTTTACCTCCGTTTATTGTATTTGTTATTTCATGTATTAAAAAATTTTAATGTGTATGATGAAATAAAGAGTGCAATAGATTTAAACAATATTGAAATATTATTAGCACTCTCTTTTAACGAGTGCTAATTTATTCAAATTTACATTATTAGTCAAGACCTTAAATTAAAGAAAAAAGTATCAGAACTTATGAATTATTTATTTGTAGAACTGTTTGATAATTAACAGAAATGATATACTACTCACAAAGTTGTTTTCGGATTTTGTTTTATAGAAAAACTCACTTTTGTCTCTCTTAAAAAGAGAGAGAATTTTTGTAAAATCCAAAACCACTTTGCTTTGGGTATATAATGAAAATGCACATCAATTCACTAAAATATAAAAGTCGTATTAATAGATATAAATTGTTATGCTATTCGAAAACTCAAATACTGTAATGCTGAATTTATTTATAAATAATACTTTTGAAAGAAGTTCTAAAAAGGACATCGATCCAAATATAATTATTTAGAAGCCTTTACATAACCTCCAAAACAAACCATCTAGCGTCATTACGGAGGGGTTATTCCCAGAAGCAATCTTCCAAAATATGAGAGATTGCCACACCTCGATGAAAAGAATCGAGGTTCGCAATGACTGATTTTAGGTTATGCAAAGACTTCATTTAATCAAATGTCCTCTTAAAAATATAGTCAACATTATCAAGCATTTTATTAGAACTGAATATTTCTTCTATCTCATCTCTGTTCAAATATTTAGAAACTTCTTCGGAATTGATTAGCTCATCTTTCAAGGTTTTATTCTGATCCCTCCATACTTCCATAGCGTTTGTTTGAACTAATTTGTAAGCATCCTCTCTGGTTAAACCTTTATTGATCAAAGCAAGTAAAACAGTTTGCGAAAAAACAAGTCCGCGCGTAATATTCAAATTCTTAATACTATTCTCTGGATAAACGATCAGATTCTTGATCAGATTTATCATAAGATGCAATGCATAATTCAATATGATCGTACTATCCGGAACAATTACACGTTCAACAGAAGAATGTGAAATATCACGTTCGTGCCAGAGCGCTACATTTTCCAAAGCAGCCATCGAATTACCGCGTAATAAACGGGCAATACCAGTTATACGTTCACTTACAATAGGATTCCTTTTATGCGGCATTGCCGAAGATCCTTTTTGACCTTTTGAAAAATATTCTTCAACCTCTAGAACTTCTGTCCTTTGCAGGTGACGAATCTCTACTGAGATCTTTTCCAGAGTTGCTCCAACAATGGCTAAAGTGGTTAAAAATTCTGCGTGTCTATCACGTTGAATAACTTGAGTAGTAACAGGTGCCGGGGTCAATCCCATCTGTTCGCAAACATATTCCTCCACTTTTGGAGATAAATGTTCAAAAGTTCCTACTGCTCCGGAAATCTGTCCGACACTTATCGTCTGGATTGCATTCTCAAGTCGTTTGATGTTTCTTTTAATTTCATCATGCCAAAGGGCAAACTTTAATCCTATGGTTGTCGGCTCTGCGTGAATACCATGACTACGTCCAACACACAACGTGTTCTTATGTTCATATGCTCTTTCCTTTAATACTTCCTTCAACTTTAACAGCTGATCCAATAAGATATTACCTGCACTTTTCATCTGATAGGATAGGGTAGTATCGAGGATATCGGAAGAAGTCATCCCGTAGTGAATATGTCGTGATACCGGACCAACATATTCAGCAACATTAGTTAAAAATGCGATCACATCATGCTTAGTTTCTTCTTCAATCTCTAATATTCTTTTAACATCAAAGTTAGCTTTTTCTTTAATTACTTCAACATCTTCCATTGGAATTTCACCCAACTTTGCTCTTGCTTCGCAAGCAAGAATTTCTATCTTTAGCCAAGTGGAATATTTAAAATTTTCTTCCCAAATTTTTCCCATCTCGGGGCGGGTATATCTTTCAATCATGGTCTTCTCTCTAAATTCATTTTAATGTTTATATATTCGTTATTTCTTAAAACTGTTAAACTAATTGTTTCGCCTGTCTTATAATTTTGTAATACCCCTTTTAGTGTTTCATAATTATTTATTTTAGATCCATCAACTTCTCTAATTATATCTCCAACTTGAAGACCCGCCTTACTTGCCGGGGAATTCTTAACTATATCAGTAATTATAACACCCTTGGTGTCGTCAAGTTTATAATATTTTGCAATACCTTCATCAATGGAATGAATACGTAGTCCAGTCCAAAAGTTTCTTTCAAACACACCGTTCTTTTTTAATTCCTTAATGACTTTCTGAAGTTTATTAACCGGAATCGCGAAACCAATACCAACGTTTCCGCTAGATCCTTCAGCAGTAAAGATCAAAGTGTTCATTCCAATAAGCTGACCGATACTGTTTACTAGCGGACCGCCTGAATTTCCTTGATTGATCGAGGCATCAGTTTGAATCATCTCCAAGTAATATCTATTATCAACTGGAGTAAGATTCATTCCTGTTGCACTTATTACACCGACGGTTACAGAAGCTTTATCTGATATTTCGAACAGACCAAATGGATTCCCTAATGCGATTACCCATTCTCCTATTAAAATATCATCCGAGTTTCCAAATGGGATGTAAGGCAGATCCTTCGCATCAATTTTCAGCAGACAAATATCAGTAGTGATATCCGTTCCAATTCTTTTTGCAGAGTAATGTTTACCATTAGAAAGAGTCACTGTTATTTCATCTGCCGACCCGGCAACATGATCGTTTGTCAGAATATATCCGTCGGGGGAGATTATAGAACCGGAGCCGAGCCCTGTAAATTCTTTATTAAATACCTGATCACCAAAGAACCTTCTAAAAAACGGATCATCTCCAAACGGAGTTCGATATGCAACTTGTCTAACCTCTTTAACTGTAATACCCACAACTGCAGGACTTACTTTTTTCACTGTTTCGGTAATTATTGTTCGTCTTGAATTTTCAATACTTTGCTGAGTCTGGACTTTTTGTTGATCCGCTGAAACGGTCTTAATTTTAGGTTCGTTCTGCTTTTGCAGTAATACATTTGATTTTTTCTGAACTGTTGTAGGTTTTTCTTTTGTTAAAAAGAAAAATGCTAATAAAATTAAGATTGTCACAACTGCATTGATGAATATGATCTTAAAATATTTCATTTAACTATCCTTTTGATTTATCTTTAAAATAGTAAGCTTTAATTTTATCAATTTGGGAAGTAAGAATTAAAGTAAAAAGTATTCCAATTAAAAATTTAAATTCATTGTTTGAATGTGCTAGCGGATTTGAATACCAATATTCGTTGTTAAAGATTCGGGATGAAGTAACACCCAGTAACCCAGTTAGAACTGTCGCAGATGTTAAACTAAATTCCTTGTTTCTCTTATATGCAAATGATATTAACCAGATTATAATCCATATTAAAACTATTATGGGAATAAAAAGGAAGAGTCCGGCTAAGGCAACTGTTTGTCCTTCTCTTATTTGGAATTTAAATTCTTGAAAAACCGAATGAAATAAAGTACCGACTATCAATGAAAGCATTATGTTGAGAAAATCAAAATTCAATAAATGTTTTGCCAAAAAAACAATAAATAACCCTTTAATTATATCAAGAAGAATGGGGGTTAGAGTTTGCAGCCGTTTTTTTTCGGGTTTGTCTGAAGGAAACAATTTCTCAAACAAAAAATGACTTGGAAATATCCCAATAAGAATTCCTATTGCTATACTGATTAAATAATCCATGGTGTGTTTTTTACAATTTTAAAATTAACTTGTAAAAATACACATTATTTGGAATTAAATAAGTGATAATTTATTGTACCTTATTCTGAAAGTATTGATATATTTATAAATTCATATTTTATTTTTTAAAGTATAATAAATAACATTATAAATTAAATTTTTAATTGTTTTTGGGGAGCATCATGATAGACTTTGTTGGGAATTTTAAAGTAATACCTTCATTACCGAAAAAATTAGAACCCTTAAGAAAGATAACAAGAAATATATACTGGACTTGGAACAATGATGCACTGGCTTTATTCAGAAGACTTGATAAAGATCTTTGGGAATCCACAAATCATAATCCGGTTCTTTTGCTGGGTCAGTTAAGTCAGGAAAGGTTAGAAGAAGTAGCAAAGGACGATGGTTTTGTTTCACATATGAACAGAGTGAGCAAGCAGCTTGAGGACTATCTGACAACAGCTTCATGGTATCAAGCAAATTTTGACAAATCCAAAAAAAGTTATATCGCATATTTCTCGGCAGAATTTGGATTGACGGAGTGTCTGCAAATTTATTCAGGCGGTTTAGGTGTTCTGGCTGGGGACCATCTTAAATCTGCAAGTGATTTAGGAGTCCCTTTAGTTGCAGTTGGGCTGAACTACAAAGAAGGATATTTCCAGCAATATCTGAACAACGACGGCTGGCAGTTGGAAAGTTATGACCTTATTGACTATCACAATCAGCCAATGACTTTGGAGAAAGATAAGAACGGAGAGCCATTAAAAATACATGTGGATTTTCCAAAGAGAAGAGTTTATGCCCAGATTTGGAAAATTGAAGTTGGAAGAGTTAAACTGTACGTGTTGGATACTAACATCACGGAAAATTCTATCGAAGACCGCAAGATCACTTATGGATTGTACCGAGGAACAATTGAGACCAGAATAGAACAGGAGATCATTCTTGGTATCGGCGGTATAAGAGCTTTACATGCTCTTGGAATTAAACCTCTTGTTTGCCATATGAATGAAGGGCATTCGGCATTCCTAGCTTTGGAAAGAATCCATCATCTGATCACTAATTATGACCTTTCATATGAAGATGCAAAAAATATCGGGTTTTATTCAAATATATTCACGACTCATACTCCTGTGCCGGCAGGCATCGATATTTTCCCTAATGATCTGGTCGAAAAATATTTAGGTGATTTTTATAGAAACAAACTTAAAATATCGAGTAAGGAATTTTACAGTTTAGGAACGATAATAAAAGATAAAGACCCCACGAATTTCAACATGGCTCATCTTGCTATGAACATGGCTGGATTTGTTAACGGCGTTAGTAAACTGCATGGTGAAGTATCTAAAAAAATGTGGGTTGGAGGTTTTAAAAATGTCCCGTTTGACGAGATACCGATTGATCATGTGACTAACGGTATTCATATCAGATCACATCTATCTGCTGAAATGGAGGATCTTTTATACAGATATTTAGGTGATGGTTTTATTAATTCAACTTCCAACCCGGAAGTTTGGAAATCTATTTATGAAATTCCGGATGAGGAACTATGGCGCACACATGAAAGAAGAAGAGAAAGGTTGGTAGCATTCGCAAGAAAGAGATTAGTCAAGCAGATCATCTCTTGGGGAAGATCTCAATCAGATATAAATGCGGCGGGTGAAGTACTGGATTCAACAGCATTGACAATTGGATTCGCCAGAAGATTTGCGACATACAAACGCGCTACTTTGCTTTTTAGAGATATTGATAGATTATCCGATATATTATTACATCATGAACGACCAGTACAGATTATCATTGCAGGTAAAGCTCATCCGCATGACGATGAAGGGAAAAGACTTATACAAGAAATTGTTAACTATGCTAAAGAAAAAAATCTGAGGAAGAGAGTCGTATTTCTTGAAAACTATGATATGAATGTTGCCCGTTATATGGTTGAGGGCTGTGATATTTGGCTCAATAATCCGCGTAGACCATTAGAAGCAAGCGGAACTTCCGGAATGAAGATAATAGCCAACGGAGGTTTGAATTTTAGTGTACTTGACGGCTGGTGGGACGAAGCATATAACAGGTCGGTTGGGTGGAAGATTGGAAGCGGTGAAGAATATGCAGATATTGAATATCAAGATGAAGTTGAATCACGGATGCTATACCAGACTTTAGAAACAGATATCATCCCTCTTTTTTATGAAAGAGTTAACGAGAATATTCCTAGACAATGGATCATGAAAATAAAAGCTTCTATGAGTCAACTAGGACCGGTATACAATACCGATAGAATGCTTGAAGAATACACGAATAAATTTTACTTGAATGCATTAAAAAAGCGAAAGCTATTGATGAAAAACAATTGGGAAGAAGCAAAAAGTTTCTCACAGTGGAAATCGAACTTACTTACACATTGGAACGAAATTCATTTTGTTAATGTTGACAGTACAAAGAACGAGGAAATTAAAATAGGCTCTAAATTTAAAGTCAATGCAGAATTAAATATCGGGGAATTAACTCCAAATGATATAGAAGTTCAGATCTATTTCGGAAAAGTTGATAAAGCAGATGAACCGCATGCAAACAAATTTGTAACAATGAAATATTTATCGAAGGATGATAAATCAGGTAACCTAATTTATGAGGGAGTGATTTCCTGCGTTACAACAGGTGAGTTCGGATATACTTTAAGAGTTTTACCAAATCATCCGCTGTTAATAAATAAGTTCGAGTTGGGTGTTATTAAATGGGTAAACGAATAAAAGTTTAACTTTGATCTGAGAATACTCATTCTGTCATGAAAACTTTTTAGTTGCAAAATTTTTTTAATATTTATTCTACATTAAAGGTATTAAGTGAAAAAGATCATCTCTGTTGTTGGAGCGAGACCGAACTTTATGAAAGTTGCTCCTTTGCATAAGGCTTTTCAAACTTATTCAAATATAATACAGCATATTATTTGTCACACCGGTCAGCATTACGATGAAAAGATGTCAAAAATATTTTTTGAAGATCTCGAACTTCCGAAACCGGATTATTACTTAGGAGTTGGAAGCGGTTCTCATGCAGAACAGACTGCAAAGGTGATGATCGAGTTCGAGAAAATTCTAATAGAAGAAAAGCCGGATTTGATCATTGTTGTAGGAGATGTAAATTCTACCATTGCTTGCAGTCTTACCGCTGCAAAATTACACGTTAAAGTTGCACATGTTGAAGCTGGACTACGCAGCGGGGATATGATGATGCCTGAAGAAATAAACAGAATTCTTACGGATTCAATATCGGATTATCTTTTTGTTACAGAGAAGAGCGGCTTGAGAAACTTAGCAAATGAAGGGGTTAATTCTGATAAAATATTTTTAACGGGTAATGTTATGATTGATTCCCTCATAAATTATTTACCTAAAGCAGAACAATCCAATGTGCACGATGAATTTGGTATCACGAAAGGGAAATATGTGTTAGTTACTTTACACCGACCCAGCAATGTTGATATTTTAGAGCAAGCTATAAAACTTAAATATCTATTGAATACGATAGCTGAACAGAGAAAGATAATTTTCCCTATGCATCCTCGAACATTACAAAATTGGAAAAATTTTGATCTTTTCAATTCTTTAAACTCGAACATTATAATCACTGAACCGATTGGTTATATCGATTTCTTGGGTTTAACCAAGAATGCAGAGCTAATTTTAACTGACAGCGGCGGCATCCAAGAAGAATCGACCTACATGGGTGTTCAGTGTATTACATTAAGAACATCCACAGAAAGACCGATAACCGTTGAAGTCGGGACAAATCAATTGTTAGGTAATAATTTAGACAAAGCTCAAGAAACGGCTCTTAGTGTGCTTAGCGGTCACCTTAAACAAGGACAAATTCCTGAGCTATGGGACGGTAATAGCGCCAAAAGAATAGTTGATATTTTAATTAATAAAATTTAATAGTCAACTTGGAACATTTTTTGTTGTTATAGTTATAATTAATAACCTTGTTTCAAATGGAAGCTATAGTTATATTAAGTCAAAATAATTGCTTAAATTTCAGTATAAAATTTTTTAGAGGAAGGAAATAATAATGGACGGTAATTTTTCAGAACGCGTTCAAGAAGTTATAAGACTAAGTAGAGAAGAAGCCCTGCGCTTAGGGCATGATTATATAGGGACAGAACATATTTTGCTCGGGATTATTAGGGAAGCACACGGAATTGCGATCACGATTTTAAAAAATCTTAACGTAGATCTTCTACAGTTGAAAAAATCGGTTGAAGATTCTGTTAAAGCCAGCGGGGGAACGCTAACAATCGGAAATATTCCGCTTACTAAGCAAGCGGAAAAAGTATTAAAGATAACACAGATAGAAGCAAAGATATATAAATCAAATGTAATTGGAACAGAACATATTCTTTTATCTCTATTAAGAGATGAAGAAAATATTGCTACACAGATACTTCATCAGTTCCAAGTAACTTATGAAGCAGCAAGATCAGAGCTGAATTATATTATGAGTAACCAACCGCTCGAAGGAAAACAAGAATCCGTACCTCCACCGAATATGAAGAAAAGCGAGAAGTCAAAAACTCCGGTGCTTGATAATTTCGGCAGAAACCTTACAAAAATGGCGCTCGATGATAAGTTAGATCCTGTTATTGGAAGAGAAAAAGAAATTGAAAGAGTTGCACAAGTTCTTAGCAGAAGGAAAAAAAATAATCCGGTTCTTATCGGTGAACCTGGGGTAGGAAAAACAGCTATTGCCGAAGGATTAGCATTACGTATTGTACACAGAAAAGTTCCGAGAATTCTTCAAGACCGAAGAGTAGTGACCTTAGATTTAGCTGGACTTGTTGCCGGAACAAAATACCGCGGACAGTTTGAAGAAAGGATGAAAGCTCTAATGGCAGAACTGGAGAAAGCCGAAGATGTGATCCTTTTCATAGACGAGCTTCATACTATCGTGGGTGCAGGCGGTGCTTCCGGTTCTTTGGATGCTTCCAATATGTTTAAGCCTGCTCTTGCCAGAGGTGATATTCAATGCATTGGTGCTACAACACTTGACGAGTATAGAAAGTTCATTGAAACTGACGGAGCTCTTGACAGAAGATTCCAGAAAGTCATGATCAATCCGCCAAGTGTTGATGAAACAATTGAAATATTGAACAGTATTAAATTCAAGTATGAAGAGCATCATAGTGTAAAATATAGCGATGAAGCTATTGAAGCGTCTGTAAGACTTAGCGAAAGATATATCACTGATAGACATTTGCCTGATAAGGCAATTGATGTTTTGGATGAAGCAGGCTCTCGGGTACATATGGGTAACTTTAAAGTATCAGATTCTATTCTTGAATTGGAAGAGGAAATTGATCTTGTAAAAAAGGATAAGATAAATGTTGTTAAACAACAGGATTATGAAGAAGCTGCCAGACTTAGAGATAAAGAAAGACGGTTGCAGCTTGAACTTGAGATCGAAAAGAACAAGTGGGAAAAGGAGACTGAAGGAATAGTTTATGATGTTACTGAACAAGATATTGCTACAGTGGTCTCAATGATGACGAGCATTCCTGTTACCCGTATGGTACAAGAGGAAACTGAAAAACTTCTGAAGATGGAAGACGTATTGAAGGAAAGAATTGTAGGGCAGGATGAAGCCGTTATAAAATTAACTAAGGCAATCAGAAGAACGAGAGCAGGTCTTAAAAATCCAAATAAACCGATTGGTAATTTTATATTTCTCGGTCCAACCGGTGTCGGTAAAACGGAGCTTGCAAAAGTCCTTGCTAAATATTTATTCGATTCTGAAGATGCATTGATCAGAATCGATATGAGTGAGTATATGGAGAAATATGCCGTATCCAGATTGGTCGGTGCACCTCCTGGATATGTCGGATACGAAGAAGGCGGACAACTGACCGAGAAAGTTAGAAGAAAACCATATTCTGTAGTTCTCTTTGACGAGATTGAGAAAGCCCATAGCGACGTATTCAATATTCTACTTCAGGTACTTGACGACGGTGTTTTAACTGATAGTCTCGGAAGAAAAATTGATTTTAAAAATACAATAATCATAATGACTTCTAACGTTGGTACCAAACAGATCAGGGATTCAGGCGGATTTGGTTTCAGTGGTGAAACCAGTGTAGATAAATATCAAAATTTAAAAAACACTGTAGAAACTGCGATGAAGGATCTTTTCAACCCCGAATTTTTAAATAGGATTGATGATGCAATCGTATTCAGGAATTTAGAGCGGGAAGATATTAAAAAGATCATTAATATTGATATGAAGGATTTGGTTCAGAATTTAGCTAACAATAAAATGAAAATCGTTCTGGAAGAAACGGCTTTGGAATTTCTTACCGATCAAGGTTATGATCCGAAATTCGGTGCGCGACCTCTGAAAAGAGCAATTCAAACGTATCTTGAAGATCCTCTGGCTGAAGAGTTGCTTCTTGGTAATATCAAAGACGGTGATACGATCATTGCCAAACGTTTGAAAGATAGAGACGAACTATTCTTCGAAACCGAAAGGGCAAAAGAGACTGACAATGAAGAGGCGGCACATGAAACCGACTCATTGGATACTGATAAAGAAGATAATCATTAAGTTCAACATATGAGGATCGTTATTTTTATTTTCGTTCTTTATCAGTCACTGTTTGCTCAAAATATATTTTCGGATTATTTTGAAGCCAAAACTTTACGCTTCGATTATTATCATATAGGAAATGATTCCAGCGAGTCAATAGTATTTGATGAAATGATTGAGGAACCGATCTGGGGCGGCAGGATAACGAATCTGGTTGACACATTAAACCTTGGTGATTACAAGTTCACAATCAAAGATGCTGAAAGTAATTCCATTATCTATTCTCAAAATTACTCAACACTATTTGGTGAATGGCGTACTACTGATGAAGCAAAGGAAATAACACGTTCTTTCAGCGGTTCGGTGATCTTTCCGTATCCTAAAAATTCTGTTACTTTAGAAATATTTTCGCGTGACCGGGAAAATAATTTTATAAAACTATTTTCCTTTGATATTGATCCGGACAACTATTTTATAGGAAAGAAAACCGAATATTTTTTTGATGTCGATACTATAAAATATTCAGGTGACCCTTTGGAGAAATATGATATAGTTTTCATCCCGGAAGGATATACAGAAGGAAGTATGGATAAGTTCATTGCAGACTGTGATTCACTTAGAGATTATTTATTCAGATTTGAACCTTTTAATGAACTCGAAGGGAAAATAAATATTTGGGCTGTCAAAGCGCCATCTGTCGATTCACTTTGCGATGTCCCGGCTGAAGATGAATGGTACAATACAATTTTGAATTCATCTTATTATACTTTCGATTCAGAAAGATATTTAATGACAACAGATTATAAACGTGTGAGAGATGTTGCATCAAACGCACCGTACGATCAAATTTATATATTGGCAAATTCTGAGAAGTATGGCGGCGGTGCTATTTATAATCATTATTCCCTTACGGTTACAAATAATCCTATGTTCAGAGAAATATTTCTTCATGAGTTAGGTCATGGTATTGCCGGACTTGCTGATGAATACGGATATGACGATACTTACAATGATTTTTATCCGAAAGATGTTGAACCTTGGGAAAGGAATATAACAACACTTGTAGATTTTGATAAAAAGTGGAAATCGCTGGTTGATGAAAATACACCTATCCCAACTCCGAATGATCCGGGTTACTATGATAAGATAGGAGCATTTGAAGGAGCGGGATATGTTAATGAAGGTGTTTATCGTTCTACTTATATTATGAGGTCATTAACGAGCGACGGATTTAATATCGTTAGTAAAGAAGCATTAAAAGATGTCATACTTTTTTATTCAAAATAACTTAAGTTAGATTAAGATGAAACAAAAACAACTTTATAGAACATTAGAAACGGTCGCATCAAAAAAGTTTGCAAACGAGAAAGAGCTTCTGATTGAAATACTCGAGCAGATAGTTAGTGATATTAGTATAGATGTTACCGGCGGCAGACTATGGAAACTAGATCAAACACAGAAAGGGTATAGGCTGCTGCATCAGACCGGAAATGTTCCTAAAATTAATCCGGATTTCATTTTACCGCTATCAGAGAATCCAATATTTGAGATCATCTCACTTGATAGAACGGTTCTCGCCGACGAAACGAATAAATATTTAATAAAAAAAGGTATCTTTAAATATTCCGCTTCCGGTGTCGGTTCTAAAATAAAGATAGACGGTAAACGATATTACGAATATATGCTTGCTGTGAATAGCACAGAAGTTGACGATGATCTGCGAAATAATCTTAACGTGATTGCTACATTGCTTACTTCAAAAATTAGGGAAAGAAGAGTTGCTGATTCAAGACAAGAGTTGATGAGCGACCTTGATGAAGCTAAAAAGTTACAAAGGAGTATTCTGCCGGATCATGAACATCATTTTAATAATTATGATATATTCGGTATAACAGTTCCGGCAAAGATAATGAGCGGTGACTATTTCGATTACCTGGAATATGGTTCCGATGAAGAGAGATTGGGAATAGTTGTCGGTGATGCTGCTTCTAAAGGTGTAAGCGCTGCCGCAGAAGCTATGTACATTTCAGGCGCCATACGAATGGCAATGAATTTTGAGATCAAAATTTCAGCGCTATTTACTCGTTTAAATCAAATCATCAATAAGATTTTCAGCGATGACCGTTTTACAACATTATTTTACGGAGAGATCACTAATAATAAAAACGGTCTTTTCCTGTATGCTAATGCCGGTCATAATCCTCCGATATTTTATTCAAGCAGAAATGATGAGGTTAAATATCTTGGAGCCACAGGACCTCTTCTCGGACCGGCTCCAAAAGCGAAATACAGAACTGATAGCATCAATATTGAAGTTTGTGATATTCTGGTTATCTATTCCGATGGTATTGTAGAAGCGGCAAATGTCAATTTTGATTTTTATGAAGAGAATAAATTGGAATCCATAATAAGACAAACTAAAGAACTCTCTCCAAGAGAAATAGCTTATAGAATTTTAGAGGATGTTTCCAAGTTTTCTGAGAACGGAAAGTACAACGATGATAAAACCATAGTTGTTATAAAGAGGCATAAATAGATGGACCTTATTCAAAAAATATTTGATGCAGGTGTTGTTGGCGCTGGTGGTGCCGGCTTTCCAACCCATGTTAAAGCCGGTGCAAAAGTAGAGTATATGATCGCTAACGGTGCTGAGTGTGAACCGCTGATACATAAGGATGTTGAACTAATGACAAATTATGCCGAAGAAATTATTTCCGGGATGAAACTCATGATGGATCAGATCGGTGCAAAAAAAGGTTTCTTCGGTATCAAGAAAAAAAACAAAACTGCAGTTGAAAAAATATCTGAGCAGATAAAGAATGAAAACATCGAATTAATTTTGCTGGAAGATTATTATCCCGCTGGTGATGAATATGAACTAGTATATTCAGCAACCGGAAGATTGATCCCGCCTAAAGGTATTCCATTGAATGTTGGTTGTGTAGTTAGTAATGTCGAGAGTTTATATAATGTTAACCTTGCCTCAAAAGGGAAAAGCTTAGTAAATAAATTTGTAACTGTAACCGGAGCAGTTAAAGAACCAAAATCGTTTTGGGTACCTATTGGAACTAGTTTTAAAGAGCTGATAGATCATACTGGCGGTACAACTGTATCGGATTACGGCATGTTCGTAAGCGGACTTATGATGGGACGCTTGACATTTGATATTGAAGAAGTTGTGACGAAAACTACCGGCGGCTTAATAATTCTGCCGAAAGATCATTATCTAATTAGTCGTAATTCCCGCACACCTGATGATATGAACAGAATCGGTAAATCTGCATGTGATCAATGCAGTTA
>QILJ01000250.1 GCA_003233295.1 Ignavibacteria bacterium
GACGAGATAGGTATAGGTGCAGGACGCTTGATCAAATAGTTGTTTAAACAGAATTGGAGCGGTCATTGACTACGATCCTTCGATAATAAGAGTTTCAAGGTGACGACAGGATTATTGATTAACTCATCACTCGAGTAAATCATTTTATGTTCATAAGCTCTCTTAATCTTCAGCTGTAAAACCAAATGCGCTGTCATGAACATAGACTAATTTACAATCTTCAATATATTTTGCATCATGAATACGACCTGCTTTCACATACCCAGTGTCACCTTTATTAAGAATAATCTGATCGCCATCAGCAACAAGGCTGTCTCCTGACTTCGTGTAAAATTGAAGCGACATCTGACCTTCAATCACAACTGTCATATCATCACCGGGATGAGAATGCGGCGGTTCTGCTGAACCCGCCTGCCAGCGTTCCAACATTACATCGGCACCATCTGGATTTGTTGGATAGGTTGTTCTGACAGTAAAGCCTTCTGGTGTATCAGGGACAGAAACATGATTACCCCAAACCTTACTCGACTCACTCGTTACTTCATTACTCGCACTCATTCGCTAATCCCCATAGAAAAATTATTCCAGCTTACATTCATAGTGTTAATATTTTCATGGGGACAGTACTTAAAACAGATAAGTGAATCAACAAGCAGAATGTGGGGTTAATTCCTGATCGATGGTACGCACTTCTAACAAACTGGATAATCTATTAATGAGATAGGCGCAAGACACAGATTTGGCCGCATCATTATCTTGCTGCAACGCCTTAATAAGATTCATAGCAACGAATTTTGCGCGCTGCTTATCATCCGGCCTGGCAATGAGCTCGCCCTGAATTTTCACACAGTGATCCATGTCATTATCCATTTTATCGAGAAACACTAACTGCTCCTGGTTCAGATCCATTTCCCGATCACACTCATGAGCTACCTGACCATTTACGAAGACTGTTAAATTTTTCATTAGTTGGAATATACGGGAATTTACATCAATTGAGCTCTTACTCAGAGCCTAAATACTACTAAATTTAATCACCCCGACCACTTTAACTCCTTTCTAACCAGCCATTTCCCTTGATCGAACCCATTCTAGTAAAGAGTCGATTATTTCAATATTCTTCTTATCGGCATCTGAAAGCACCTCCCCATTTCTTTCTACGAAAGCTTGCTTGAGTTTTTCCAGATTAGAAGAATGGGTATATTTTTCTAAAAATTCGTATAACGCTATATCCTGAGTCTGGATATCAAAATTCTTGTCTTCTCTGGCCTTGCTTATGATGTTTTTAATTTTATAAAGACTACGAACATCTATTTTTTTACCAAAGATTTTATCTAGAATTTTTTGACGTTGTTTTGGTTTCAGGGTTATTTTATTAAATGCAAAATTTGCCTTATTGATATCTTCTAGCGATATCTTTGATTCATAATCGAGCTCTCCTTCATCATCTACATTGTTCTTTAGCTTTTTCTCGATATAATCTCGACTTACATATAAGTGATTGGGATATTGGCTTATCTCTGCTCCTCTTGAAATTGAAAATTCATATTTAAATACTCTAGGGTCAGGTTTAAATCGGGTTGCTAAATCCATTATTCTTAAAACTTCATAACTTATTTCAACTACATCTTTATCATCAGCTGATTTCTTTTCATTTATTGAGTATTTTCTTGTAACCACTTTACCTTTCTCACCGTGAACAGCATAAAGAGAAGTTTCTGAACCTGTCTCTTCCTCCCAGAGCTCTC
The DNA here is from genome assembly GCA_003233295.1 of Ignavibacteria bacterium. The sequence continues at coordinate 1,749 of QILJ01000250.1, forward strand.
TTTGTTTTTTATCAAAAATACCGCCGCTGTATTCCAATTCAATGTAATCCCTAATCTCGCGCAGATAATCTTCCCTGGTTTTAACAACGGGTTGCAGTAATTCAGTTGAATCGGTGATAAATTCTGGCGGTTTATTGGCAGAATCTTTTTTATTGCAAGAGGATGCTAGTACGAACATGCCTAGCAGGATACTTACTGAGACATAAGATATTTTCTGCATATTAAATTAGCAATAATTGTTCTCAGACACTTTTGGTTTGATAAGTGGGAATGAGTCTCATTTGTCACCGACCCCTTTTATCGCTCTATTTGGGACGGGTTCAAATATTAGGAAGTGCTTTTCTCTGACTCTTAATATTTTAATTTCAATCGAGTCCAATCCTTTTGATTATTTATATTTCTTTATAATCTATTCCAAAATCACTTTCTGCTCTAACAACTCTACACAATTTAACTTCATGCTCATAGTTGCCAACAATTTCCCTTACTAAAGCAATATCTTCATCAGGTGTATGCAATCCGAAACAAATTTGCTTAACGAATGATTTTGGTATATTAAATTTTCCTGGAATTTTCCTTATGATTCTCATTTCATTTTCATAATCCCAGCAAGTATTTTTTGATGTTAGGGATAACAATAAAATATCATTAATTATATTAACCGCAAATCCATCATCTATTTCTTCTTCACTATTTGCAAACCTTATGAACCAGTTTATTAATGGGTCGATATCATACTTTACTGCGCTGGTAACTAAGATATTATCAGCATTTGTATTATCAATAATAAACTGATATGGGATTTCATACAAAATACGAATACCTCGATGATCATCGGAATAGTGTGACCACATAAGTGGTTCTTTGTCTGATTTTAATGCTTTAGAGAACGAGCACACTCCCCATTCATGCATCGCTTTTTCCCTCAACTCAAAATTCTCACCATCATTTATTAGTATTTTGAGTCTATCAAGCCCAAATCGACTGTGACTATCCATAGCGGTTTCCATAGCCTTATTCATAGCTTTTCGAATATCTAACCGGCTGTCAAATGGATCATTTAATTTGCCCGGCTTTGCGAAATACAAATATCCTTCTACCAATGAACCAATAAGATTCTTATCAATAGTCGAAAACTTGTGGAATTTGTAATCAGGCATCAGGAAATATAACTTAGGATAATTAGGGTCAGAGAACAGTTTTTTCTAATATTAGAAACAATTGTTCTCTGACCTGGGTTTTATAGACATTGATATACCTACTCCATATTTACAATTGATGGCTTACTACCAGCAGCAATGCTCACTCCCCAACTGTATCCTCCAATTTCACTATCATACTGGTAGATATTTATTCTTTGCATAACACTTGTTGTTAACATCGATCCTAGTCTAAACGCAAAAGATGCCTGACATGCTACAAATAGATGGATTTCTTTTATGTCTGGATGTTTAGCCTTTAAATTTGCGCAGAATTTATAAAATTCGCTAGCTATACGAACTTGCTTGTCCGAACTGTTTAACGAGTCTGGTCTTACTCCATCCTTTAAACGTATGAAGTATACTTGTCCCTTTAACTTGTTGGGTATCTGGGCCATAGATATTTCGACAGAGAATGGCATAACAACAGCAACTTTTTCATGAATTTCAGCATCAGGTTCACTAATAGAAATCTCTTCCATATCATCCAGATTATCTAACCCATGCCACGAGTTGGATCTGGAATAGTCGAGTGTGAGGCATTCTTGTCTTGATGTAATTTTATAGCCAGCAGTCACAAGTAGAGGGATAGGTGCAATTCCAGCATAACTAAGTTTTACAACACTATTATTTCGACCATTTAAGCGTGACTTAATTTGTTGATCTAGCCCATTAATCACATCTAATGCACGCTCTGGGTGAACTACTTTTCCCTCATATAGTTGATGCCCTTCATGTAAATCTACGATATCAAGTTTTCCTTTTGAATATGATTTAGGAAGTGCTTTTAATATTGAGCTGGTATCCATACCTTCCATTCCTCTATGAATAATAAGAATTCCAGTTAATTGTTTTCCAAGATTTATTAGGCGAAATATTCCAATTCCAAGGCCAAATACAATTAGAGTAATACCTACTAATGAATAATTGTTTTCACCTGCTGTAAAACTGATGGGTATGCCAAACAGTTCAAATTTTGCACTTAGATTTAATGTACCAGCGGATAAAACAACTAACCCACTAGAGATTAATACAGTCGAAAAGGACATATATATGTCACGGAATCTATATTTCCAGAATTGTCGAAAAACTGACAAGATAATATTTGAGAATTCTCTAATTTTATTCATGTGACATACTCAATTGTTTGAATTTATTTTTAGAATGAATGAGCTTTTTAAATCCTGAGATACGATTACCTTGCCAACAGCGCACTTCTTTAATACCAATAATAATAAAAAATAATTTATTACCTTCATACTCGCCTTCATTTAAAGCCTTTCTCCAATCGTAATAATCTTTTTGAGATGGACTAGGTACTGCTTCAGGGTGCGTATGCCATAGACCGAGATATAAACAACTGCCTCCAGACTGTTTCCATCGTTCTACTGCAATATTATGATGGCCTTTAGAGCGATAAAAACTGTGACGAGCTCTCTTGTCAGTGTTTAGAGGGGTAGTAATTTTTTCGACAATTATATCAAGCTTATTTTCATACTGTTTCCCTAGCAATATCCCTCCAGCCTCAGTGCTTCCATAACAAGTTTGTCGGAAACTATTTAATCGGTCTGCAATATTTTCAGGTATCAACAAAATCCCAGAAGGATTTATTTTAACAGAAACATCCCCAATTACTTTTTCCGACACACCAGGCAACCTTCATTGAATACTTCATCAGTTTGACTTTTTACATCATGCTCACAATTTAAATACCATTGGGTGGTCACGATATTAGCCTCAATAGCTGCTTCATTACCTCCTCTCCACCATTGATATTTATACTTAAGATCTCTAAAGCTAAGCGCATCTATTACCATTCTTGCTGTCATCTCTGCTGTCTTTCCAGCATCTAAAGCATTGAAAGGTGTAAATGCTCCACCACATCCGGTCAGGTTTCGAGAGATTTCCTGATTTTCTTTCACAAAACTAAATATGCTGGATAGTTGTTCTGTATGATCCCAGTAATATAGACAATGTAAACATCCCATTGTTTTACCATCTGAAATAGTTGCATGACCTCCCAATCCCAATGGTTCTGTCCATGCTGTCAAAAGGAATGGGGGGACCTCTCTATCAAGATTACGATGAGCTAAGTTTAATTCACGCCCCAGTGTAGGGTTTCCCGTTACATCAATAATCGCATCATGATTTAACATAGATTCGGATAATCCAGATACTTTTGCATCCTTTGCTTTAATAGATATATAGGGGAAACGAGACTTAAGCTGGTCTGCTAGAGAATCTACTTTCTTCCAACCTATATAACGGCTATCCAATACATGCCTGAATAAATTATCGGATGAAAAAATATCACTATCTATCAACATCAGTTTCTTAATACCGCACATAACCAATAATTCGGCTACTCTTCCACCTATTGATCCGCAACCTAAAATAACAATACTTTTATCAGAAATATCTACGTTCCCACCTGAACGTTGAATCATATGATCAGGGGTATGACGTACTATAAACAATGGAGTAATCTTGAAATTATAAAATTGTATATCACCATTTATCCAGTTAAGTCCGTGTGGAATAGTTACACCATACAATGACCTACCGCCTTTTGGGCGAGGATGGGATATAAGAATATGCAAAGCATCTTTGGGTATCTTCTTTTTAACTAAAAGCTCTTCCCATAAAGCTTTATTAGCAACGGAAAGAGACTCTAAAATTTTAGATAAAAAATCTATTTCTATGCAATCTCCAGGAAGTGGGGGATCTATATACCGCTCCAACGGCAGATAGATCGCATTCATCTCTGTTAGATTTTTTTTACATATACGAGCAAATGCATATTCATTATTAATGGAGAGATTTTTGTCGTTGGGGAAAAAAGCTGTTGGTATTTTACTCTTTTTTTTAACCGGCGCTTTTAGTATCTGTAATTTAACACTCGGCTCAAAAAAACAATACGAAACTCCAGTTTCCTGCTGATTCCAATAACCTTCAAATTCATTGAAAAATTCATCTTCCCTTTCATCTACACTAGTTGACAATGCAGTAATTGCTTTTGATAAAGCATACTCTGCTACCTTAACTGGTTGCGAAGTATCTATACTTACACCTTCTCCATCGTTATAACATACCTTGCCTTTCCAGCAGACATGGGGAAGTAATCCGTATTTAGCTGGCTCTAAAAGATGTACGTCAGGAAGATCATTCGGAAAATTGCTATTGATTTCAATTTCAAGTGAGAAGCTTTCATTATTTATATCAACAATAGCCACAACTTTGGTACCTTGAATCTCTGTGCTTTTAACAAAGTCCAAAGTACCAAAATGAGAAGCTATTTCATCTATCACGCAGAAGTGCCGGTTGTAACGACTGGTGCTTTTAAACTTTTCTTCACTTTGTCAGGTACCTTACTGTCATCTTCAGGGACTGGGAAATCATTGCCAAACTTCCCCTGAAGTGTTTTGCAGGCATTGGCAATAGACGTATCTTCATATGCGCTATCTAAAGAATCTTTTAGTGCTTGTAACTTTTCTTTGAATGCTTCCATCTGATTATCAGTCATTCTTTCTAGAAGATCTTTTTTTGGGATAACTGGTAAATCAACTTCGAGACGACTGTCAAGCCAGCCAAAATTATCAATAATCTGTTTGATAAAATTTCTTAAAGCTCTCAGGTCATTGTGTTCGCCGACATGCTTCACTGGCTCAAACCAATGATATGCAGCGCACGTCAATGCAATGCTTATTGGTGCACCACCGTTTTTGAATTGTTTGTCACGCCACCGTTTAAGATAACGTATTACCCGTTTGAACTGTGTGCGGTCGTCTCCATCATAATGATTGTTAATCTTATCAATAAGGCCTTTGGGATCAGATCCTTGCCATTCTTGATTCTCCTCACTGGAGTTTTCTTTACCCATGGCGATCTCTAAGTACTCCTCATCCTCAAGTTTCACATATATGGCTAGATCAACATGGTAGTCAGGATTCCCATCTTTTTGGTAGGTAACGGTTACACAAGGGCGGCGGATATTTACTGTGCGAAAAGTTGAATTTAAGGCATTTTTTACCTTTTTTTTCAGATCCACAGGGTCTTTAAAATCATCCTGGGTATTATCAAATATAAGACCAACATCAATATCATAATCACAATCATACGGCTTTATACCAGTACGCATGGCATAACTGCCCTGATTGAAATATTCGAATCTTAAGAGATCCTCATTTTTCTTTTCTGCCTCGCGTTTTAATCCAGCCTTGAGATCAGTTATTAGTAGCTCTCGCTTTTCCTGAAGCTTTGCTTTTTCATCCTTATCTGACAAGCGGATATTGGAGTGGAAATTATCAAACTGTTTTTGAACATTTGCCATGTTGTCGCCCTAGTCGTTATAAATTGAAGATAAAAAAACCAAATCTACTGATATATATAGAACCAGAAAGACTTTGTGGTTTTTCACACTTTAGGAAGCTTGACTAATGGAGGGTAAATTAATGATGCTTCGCGTCGGCTAAGACTACGGATCTATAAACCGCACCTAAAAGGCGGGTTCCTACTGGAATCCGTTTTTTTGGGATTCTAGCCAGCCTTTCTGCATGTTGTGTTTTTTTAGTAAAAAAACCACAACATGTAGTGTCGGTGGAAATTGTTCTCTTTTTTTTAGCACTCGTCAAGGGAGAGTGCTAACCATTTGAAAATTAAGTAATATTTATCTCAATTTCCAGTATAAACACTTAAAAACAAGTACTTGCCTTCGGTCACGATTATATTTCAAGTTGTGTTGCTTTTACTATTATTCAATTCATCAAGATTTCTGATAAATCTCCGACCCCGTCTTCTTAAACTCCCCAGCCTTATCAATCATCCCCTTCGCCGCATACTCCCTAAATTCTTGCGTTATCTTCATACTGCAAAACTTCGGCCCACACATAGAGCAAAAGTGCGAAAAGGGGACGGAGGGATTAAATTTTAATCCATTTGTGCTGAATAAGATGCTTCCAGGCAATACTAATATGATCTTCACTAAATAATTTCTTTTTTCGATCGTTCCAATTATGGATCGCGGCTACTGCCTTAACAGCACTATCTACATCTGGCTCATTCATAGCAACCCAATGCACAGTAGATAATAGCTCCATTCCATAAGGAGTCTCAAAACCACAAATCAAACCTGAAACTCTCTCCAAGTTAGATTTGAATTGTACATCCTTACTTTCTTCAATAAATTTTTCTGCTTCACTCAATGCATTTGCAGTAGGAGCTAGTTGAGCTTCAGCTGTGTGGTCGCCCACTCCTTCAATATAATGGCCGTCCATTTTTGTTAATACATGTCTCAAAGCATTTGAATATGGGCCATATTGATCTTTGACATACTTTAAATTTAACTCTTGTCCAGTCTGCTCAAGAAAATATGCAAGTTTTTGAATTTCAAGATTACTTAGTGCGTAATTAAGTTCTCTATAAATAGATAATAACTTTATTATTGCAGCCCTCCCTGGCGTCATTCTGGGCTTCTCAGTATTATTAATCATTGTTTTTGGATCGGGAGCACCTTTTGGTTCATAGATATGAACATCGATATTAGGAAGTTTCTCGAAAGCCCCTAGTATCAAAGGTTTAACTTCATCCCATTTTAGTCCTCCATTACCACAACCTAGCGGTGGTATAGCGATAGATTTAATATTTAATAATTGAATTTGTTTTATTAAATCGATCAAGCCATCTTCAATATAGGATAGTTTTGTTTTTTCTTTCCAATGTTTTTTAGTGGGGAAGTTTATAATAAAATTTGGATTAACTAGGCCTCCTGAGTCATACACAAACATTTTTCCAACAGATAACTCACCATGCTTATAGGCTTTTTCATAGCTCTTAAAGTTTTTCGGCCACTTTTTCTTGAACTGTAAAGCAATTCCTTTTCCCATAATACCGACACAATTGACTGTATTTACAATTGCATCAACATCATCTTTTAACAAATCGCCTGTAAGTGTCTTTATCATAGAAAACTATTGACCTAGAAAGTACCAATCAGTCTTTACTTGAACATCAATGGTAATATCATTGCTTGCTAGTATATCCTCTACTATAACTTTTTTATTGTCATCTACAACCCCTATTAGTTGTATATGATTGATATCCAGCTCATCGTTTACTAAAAATTCTGCCATTCTAGTCTCCATCCTTTTCTCTTTCCCTGGCATATCAGCCTTACTAAACCAGTACTTACAGTACCCATCCAATTTTGGAGATTCGAAAAATAAATCCCAGTCTATTTTTTTAAGTTGCTGGAGGTCATTATACGGCGTGCTATAACCTAAAGTCGCGTTGTAATCATAGAACACAAATGGAAGCTCTGCTCCAACTACTAAATCAACACTCGTCACTAAATGCACTATATCTCCTTGTCGATAGTTGCATCCAGGGACGTTCCCGCTATTTAAAGTTTTTAACATTGGTGAACGAGGAGCAAAATAGAAAGGCACATAGTCATGCAATGTTCCGTGGGGGGCGACCTCTACAGTTTTATCAGCTCGTGTTCCTTGTATATTTTGATACGCAATATCTGCATAGCCAACGTTATTATTTGTCAGTAAGTTTTTTGATCGTAAAAAACCGCTACTCAATATCAAGGATAAATTATCAATCGCTGTTATATGGTAAACAAGTACTGGGTTCGGAATTTTCGTCATTAGTTATTTATACAAAATCAGTGCTACATTCATAAATCATGTCTTTTTATATATCTCCGCCTCATGTTTGTGAAACACTTCTACCATCTCCTTCATCTCTTTAGTTGCATACTATGTGTACTCAAGAACTCTGGTAGATTTTAGATCCAGCTTCTTTAAATTCCTCGGCTTTTTGGGCCATTCCTTCTTTAGCAACTTCCCGGATTTCTTGAGTTATCTTCATACTGCAAAACTTCGGCCCACACATGGAGCAAAAGTGCGCGACCTTGTGGCCATCTTTGGGCAGGGTCTGGTCGTGAAACTCTCTCGCTTTTTCCGGATCGAGGCTGAGATTAAACTGGTCTTCCCAGCGAAAATCAAACCGTGATTTGGACAAGGCATTGTCCTGTACCTGGGCGCCGGGAAATCCCTTGGCCAGGTCGGCGGCATGGGCGGCGAGCTTGTAGGTGATAATACCTTCGCGCACGTCGTCTTTATCGGGCAGGCCGAGATGTTCTTTCGGGGTCACGTAACACAACATGGCGGTGCCATACCAGCCGATGTTGGCGGCGCCTATGGCCGAAGTGATGTGATCATAACCGGGGGCGATGTCGGTGGTCAGTGGGCCGAGGGTATAAAAGGGCGCCTCGAAACAATCCTTTAACTCTTTTTCCATATTCTCTTTGACCATGTGCAGGGGCACGTGGCCGGGGCCTTCGATCATGGTCTGGACATCATGTGACCAGGCGACCTTGGTGAGCTCGCCTAATGTTTCCAGCTCGGCAAACTGGGCGGCATCATTGGCATCGGCAATGGAACCGGGGCGCAGGCCGTCACCGAGAGAAAAGCTCACGTCATAAGCCTTCATGATTTCGCAAATGTCTTCAAAGTGGGTATACAAAAAACTTTCCTGGTGGTGGGCCAGGCACCACTTGGCCATAATGGAGCCACCGCGGGAAACAATGCCGGTGACACGTTCGGCGGTCAGGGGCACATACCTTAATAATACGCCGGCATGAATGGTGAAATAATCCACGCCTTGTTCGGCCTGCTCTATGAGGGTGTCTTTAAACAAATCCCAGGTGAGCTCTTCCGGGCTGCCGTCTACTTTTTCTAATGCTTGATAGATAGGCACGGTGCCAATGGGCATGGGGGCGTTGCGCAGGATCCATTCGCGAGTTTCGTGGATGTGTTTGCCCGTAGACAAATCCATGAGCGTGTCACCACCCCAACGGGCGGACCAGACCATTTTTTCTACTTCTTCTTCAATGCCGGAGGTGACGGCGCTGTTGCCGATGTTGGTATTTACTTTCACGCGGAAGTTGCGGCCAATTATCATGGGCTCCAGTTCCGGGTGATTAATATTGGCCGGGATAATGGCGCGGCCCGAAGCCACTTCGTCGCGCACGAACTCGGGCGTTACAATATCGGGCAGGCTGGCACCGAATGATTCGCCTTTGTGTTGGCGCAGTAATTTTTCATAACGTGATTCGCCTTTGTGTTGGCGCAGTAATTTTTCATAACGCGGATCGGCGCGCATGTGTTCGAGCTGCAGGTTTTCGCGAATGGCGATGTATTCCATTTCTGGTGTAATCAAACCCTGGCGTGCGTAATACATCTGGGAAACATTGCTACCGGGTTTCGCTTTGCGCGGGTTACGAATATGTTCGAATCTTAAGTGGGCGGTATCTTTATCTTGCTGGCGAGCCGAACCAAATGCGGAGCTCGGGCCTTTTAACAACTCGGTGTCATTACGATCTTTAATCCATTGCTGTCGCAAGGGCGCCAGGCCTTTGAGCAAATCAATGTTGACCTCCGGATCGGTATAAGGCCCGGAGGTGTCATATATATAGATAGGGGGATTGGCCTCAGGATTACCCGTGGTGGCGGTGTCCATTTGTGTGACCTCGCGCATGGGCACGCGTATGTCAGGTGTACTGCCGTTGATGTAAATCTTTTTCGACTTGGGAAAAGGCCGGGTGATGTCTGC
>QILJ01000435.1 GCA_003233295.1 Ignavibacteria bacterium
TTTTTTCGTGCAGTAAAAAAGAAAAGAAAAAAGTTGATCCGAAATATATTGTAGCTATTATTGCTAAAGATACGATCTTTGTAAATGATATAATAAAGAGAAGTGAATATAATGTTCGTCCTCCTTACTGTGATAATAATAAAATGTATGATAAAAGAGTGATCCTGAATTCTTTAATTGCTGAGCACCTTTATGCAATGGAAACTGACAAGAATATTTTCTCACAAAATAAAATATATAGCGCTCGTCTTCAGGGGATGAAGGAACAATTCATGCGCGAAAAATTAATCCAAGTTGATGTTGTTGATAAAATTAAAATCCAGCAAAAAGAGATTGACCAAGCATATATCAATTCAAAAAAAATAATTAGTACCGAAGCAGTATTCATTCCTAAAGGGTTTGATCCGGAGGTGATGTATAAAGCGGTGCAGAACGGAGTTTCGCTTAATAAACTCGCAGAACTTTATCCAGGTGTATCGAAAGTTGTTAAAAAGTCAGTAAAGTGGGGTTCAATTGATGAAGAAGCACAGAAAGCAATTTTCAATAGTAATGTAAGAAAAGGAACAGTGATAAAACCGCTTTCTGCTAAAGATGGCTATAGATTAATTAAAGTTACCGGATGGGTTGAAGAGGTTGAAATGTCGCCTGGAAATATCAATCAGCAGAAGGAGAGTATAAAATCCAAATTAATGGATTATTACATCCAGAACAATTATAAAGAATATGCTAAAAAAATTATGAGCGGTAAAAGGATTGATTATTTTAAGGAAGGGTGGAACAAACTTGTCAAACTACTACAACCCCTTTATTTGGATAACAACGATTCAACCGGGCAATTACATAATAAAGAAACCGGTCAGCTTTTATCGGACAATAACAATACTGTATTGATGAATGTTGATGGAAAGAACTGGACTATAGGGGAATTCATAAGTGCAATTAAAATTCATCCGCTGGAAATCAGTGAACAAAAATTAGCAAGTAAAACGTTTCCCTTTAAATTGCAGGCAGCTATAGCAAGTCTTATTACAGATACTTACCTTACTAATATAGCATACAATAGAGGATATGATAAATCGTATGATGTTAACAGAGAAGTAAAAGAATGGGACAGATATTATAAAGCGAACTATCAGAGAGATAAGATATTAGCTGAAGCAAATTATAATGATACATTGACTATCAATTACTTCAAAGCATTTGAAAAATATCTCAATCCTTATTTTGAAAAATTGAAAAGGAAGTATGATTCTGAAATTAGGTATAATCCTAAAGCCCTGGAAAGTATTAGATTAACCAATCTGCAGACATTAACCTATAAAGAGAAAGGACCATATAAGGAAGTTGTTCCGCCATTCCCTTTGATCACAAATTCAAATAAAACTAATTATAAATATCTTACGGATAATTCAAATACGAAATAGTGATAAAATTAAACAGCGATTTAGAGACTAATTCATTGTAACTCAGATTCGTAATCTATCCTAGATAATTTATACAAATTTAACCGAAAAAATATTTTTTATTTTAATCGTAAAATGTTGTTTTTGGAAAATTTAATTTCTGTTTTGAAAATAAGTGTAATATTATTACAACTGTCCAAAATAAAAATCAAGCATATTATTTTTGAACTACGTTGTTTTTTATTTATTCTATCATTTTATTAACTATAGATTTTGCTCCTATTGCAGTCGCACGTTAATCGAAAGTAGTAAGTCTAAAAGTTAAATCTCTATTTTACAATTCACGACTTTCGATTTACGAAAAGGACAGAGGATTCATTGCTCCAAAATCTTTTTAAAAAACAACTTGTCCCGCTCCTGCGGGAAGAATTTAACCCTCAATACTATAGTTAATATAACTTGAATTACTATGTAGTTTGTGAATGACTGCGAATGCAGTCTGATTTACAACAGACCTGAATTTATGAGTAACAAAGAAAAATTTGTTAAAATTTTATTTGTATCTATATTTTAAATATTATATCTTTATAATAGTAATACACAATCGATTGCATAATTTATTGAGACTTACTTACTGTGAAAACGAATCTCACAAATCCAATTACTGACAACAAAATTAATAATCCGTTTCATTCTATATATAGGAGAAGCTTATGAAGCGTTTATTTACTTTTTTATTACTCTCACTATTTATATTTTCCGCCGAAACAAACTTTGCTGCTACACGAGGAAAGATTAAAGGAATTGTGACCGATGCATCAACTGGTGACCCCTTGATCGGTGCAAATGTTATAGTTATTGGTACAAATCTTGGTGCGGCAACCGGAGTTGACGGAGAGTATATCATACTTGGAATTAATGCCGGGCAGTACAAAGTTAAAGCAAGTATGATCGGGTACGAAACTGTTATCCAAACTCAAGTGCAAGTTGAGGTAGATAGAACCACCATCATCAATTTTAATATGAAACCGACTGACGTTAAAAGCGCCGAGGTTGTTGTAACTGCGAAAAGAGATGAAGTTAGACTAGATGTGTCCGCATCGGAAACTAATCTTGAAGCAAAAGAGATCAATGATTTACCATTCGCCAGTAGAGTGGAAGATCTTATTGGTATGCAGGCTGGTGTTACGGGGAATTTAATTGAAGGCGATATCCAAATTCGCGGGGGTTCCTCAGATGAAACCAACGTTCTGGTTGATGGATATTCTACTGCAGATACTAAAGCAGGCAAAGTTTCTTTTCCAGTAAATAAAAACAGTATTCAGGAAATCAAAGTTATGAGGGGCGGGTATAATGCTGAATACGGTGAAGCCAGATCTGGTATAATTAATATTATTACTAAAAATCCTGAAAATAAGATACATGCTTCGGTCGATTATCAATTTGAACCAGCTCAATATCGGCACGATGGTGCAGATAGATATACGGCATCAGTCAACAAAATGTGGCAGTATGTGCTTTATGACGGAGCTAATTCAAATGAAGCATCTTACATAGTTAGGTACGAGGGACTTACACCTGACACTATAAAATGGATTGGCTGGAATGCATATTCAGATAGACTTATAAGTGACAACAATCCGGATAACGATCTTACACCGCAAGAAGCCAGAGATCTTTGGGATTGGAGACATCGCCCGGTTAAGTATGCCAACAGAACAGGTCATAACTTAGACCTTAGTGTTAGCGGTGGCGGGAATATCACATCTTCGTGGAAGTTGAACGTTTTAGGCGGCTTTAAATATATCAATCGTCCTTATACATACCCACAACCGAAAGATGCATATGAAGAAATAGGATATATGCTTAAATTCGTAAATCGATTTGGGAAGAATACTTCATTAACTTTATCTGCATTGAGTACTACAATAAACACTGTTAATAGGGATGATGCAAACAGTTCATGGAGCGGGGATATTAAAATATCTTATGACGGCGGAAATTCGCAGCCGTTTTATTTTTTTGAAAAACCTTACGTAAATAATAAAGTTAGTTTATATGGTCTTCACTTTATGCAAATATTCAAGCCGACGCTTTATTTAGAAGCTGACGCTAATTATTATAAATCAGGTTGGGATATGAATAGATTCCCGGATTCACCAGCTGATGCAGGCCGTTTTTTTCATGGGAGGTTGTACTACGATCCTCAATCAGGGTATATACCAGTTGACAAAGGAGTACCTGATAATGTGAGCGGTTTCAGAATGTTCGGCAGAGCTAATACTGTTGATAAGTCATTTACCGAAAGATATGACGCTAAAGTTGCAATGGTTAATCAGTTTCATCCCAATCATGAGTTGAAAATAGGTATCGGTTTCAGAATGACGAATATTGTGCAGGACAGGGTAAATCTTCATAATGATGATGCTGATCAGACATTCCTATGGAGATCAGCTGTATCTCCGATACAATTCAATGCATACGTGCAGGATAAAATAGAATTCTGGGGTATGATTGCCAATGTCGGTATCCGATTCGATTATTACAATACTAACGGTTCGCGACCGGATGTTCAGCGCACATTAGACTATGCGACGAACTTGGAAGTTGTTAATTCATTCTTAGATGGTACATTTCCAACAATTGATCCTAAACCGAAAATGTACGTTAGTCCGCGTGTAGGTATTTCATTCCCTATCACGACAAATAGTAAAGTCTATTTTAACTATGGGCACTTTGTACAAATGCCGCAGCCAGAGGCAATGTATTTTTCGACTGCAGCATTAGGTAACCGATTACAATGGTTAGGCGATCCTACTCTTACGTACCAAAAATCGATCAATTACGAATTAGGATATGATCAAAATGTATACGATCTTTTCCAATTTCATGTAGGAGTTTTTTACAAAGATTATTCTGATCGTGAAAGCGGTATTGTGTATGCTCATTCTGATCAAAGTATTGTGTTGGAATCAGCTGTTCAGCGTGAGAATCAAGAAATAAGAGGTATAGATATTGAATTTAGACGATCTTACGGTGAATGGGTGACCGGATTTTTTAACTTCAATATTACTCAAAAAAGCACTAGCGATTTGAGTGTTCCTAATATTAGTGATATTCCTGTTATTACTGATAATCCTTCAATAGGCATTAACGGCGAATTAAGAGGTGTGCCAAGACCATTAATATCTGAAATCACTCCTTATGGTAGGGGAGTCATAACCATAAGATCTCCAGAAAATTGGGGTCCAAGAATTGCCGATTACCCGATACTTCATAAAACAGGTTTTAGTTTCGGATTATTTTATAGGGGGGCTATGTTAACAAGGCATCCTGACGGAAATTTCAGAGAGACACATCCGGACGTTAGATTCTATACAATACCTTACTTCAGTTCTAACTTAAGAATCACGAGAGATTTTCACATCAATAATGTTGGCAACATGCAGTTATTTTTTGATATAAGCAATTTGTTTGTAACTAAATATCGAGTTGCAATTCCGAATAGTAGAGATTACTACGATGATCTTTATGCAAATGGTAAAACCGACAGAGTTGGTTCGGAAGATGTTTCGAATCCTCTCATACTTCGTACACAGAGTGATGTATTGTATGCAGGTCAGCATAGAACTTACGTGCTTGGATTCCGATTCAATTTGTAGAAAATTATTATGAGGATTGAAATGAATAAAAATAAGAGTAATAGATTTATTTCGGAGGAATTAATGAAATATATAAAACCAAGAATTTTCACTCTGATCATTATACTGCTTGGTGTTGCAATTAATATTAGTTATGCTCAAACAACTGTAATTAAAAGTCATGAAATCGGGAAATTGTGGGAATCAATGTTTGCTTCCGGCTCCATACCTACCTATGCTCCATTGGCTGACCAAATGACATATCCAGGCGGTGATTTTAGAACAATGACGAGAAAAAATCTTATCGGATTAGGACTTTGGATCGGAATGACTGATTGGAAAGATTCTATAGGCACTTATCACTCACGATATGTTTCGCAAGGCGGATTTGAGAATAATGAAGCTCGAAGTTATATTAAACCGACTTCAAACAAAAAGAAGGTGAGAAATAGGCTGCCCAACGTAACTGTCAACGGTAATTTGGAGGAGCGCTTCCTCGATACTCGTTCGTCTAGTACAAGATCTTCTACAATTCCTGCCGATGAAAGAATTGAATCAAAATATAATACGGATGTTGGTGTTCAAGTAAGAATGCGCAGTTTTGCTTTAGCAAATCAAAATCATAACAGTTATATAATCCGTGAATATACATTTACCAACACAGGTAATATAAATTTTGACAGCGCAATAGAATTACCCGATCAAAATTTAACAGGCGTATATTTTGGTTTTCAATATTTTATGATTCCCGGAGGGGATAGGGGTCATGCAATGGTAAGACAAAATGACGATTGGTCGGTTTATTACGGCGATCAGCCGGGAGATACATTAAGAGGTATATACTATTTGTATGATGGTATAGCTGACGATAATCATTATCTCGGTGATGATATAGGAGACCCGGATAAGACTACAGGTGAGTTCTTATCACCGCAGTATCCTGGTTTCGGAGTTCTCCATGCAGATACATCACCAACCGATCCTACTGATGATAGAAACCAGCCTTCAATTGTCAATATCAAGTCCAGAACTAATTTTAAATCTTATGATAAAGGAAGTTCTGAAAATGACATGTATGCTGAAATGGTCACTCCGGGATTTCCCGGCGGGACTGAAGGGAAGGCACAAAATGCATATGATCAATTTGTTCGTGAACCGGTAGCGCTTCTTTCGTTCGGTCCGTATGATATAAACTTTGGAGAAAGTGTTACAATAGTGCTTTATGAGGTTGTTGGCTCAATATCTCAAAGACTGGCAGTTGAAGCCGGTAGAGAGTGGATTAAAGGAACACTTGAATATGAGGGGAAGACCGGTGATGAAGCCAAAGATGCACTTATTGGAACGGGACGAGATTCTTTATTATTATATGCAAAAAGAGCTGAATATGCCTGGAGTATAGGTTTGAAGAATTTACCTACACCGCCCCCTGCACCGGATAATGTAGTTATTGAGTCGGGACCGGGAAAAGTTGAATTAAGATGGGATTCGGTAGCTGATAAGCTTGACTGGCAGACCAAAGAACCCGATTTTGCCGGATACAGAATTTATCGTGCTGAAGGTGGGTTTACAAATACATACAGTTTACTGGCAACACTTGAAGGAGATTCGACACATTATACTGATAGAGCTGTTGAACGAGGTAAAAAATATTATTACAGTATCACTGCATACGATGACGGCTCAAAGAATACAACGGGTGTCAAACCTGGTCAGTCACTAGAATCAAGCAGATACTACAATAGAAATTTTGTTACAGGCGCTTCGCCTTTCTTAGGCGCTTCTAGTAATATGGCTCAAGTATATGTCGTACCGAATCCATATCATGTTCAAGGACTTGCTTACGGCGGGACAGTGATTGATGATTATAACGATGTTCCAAGATTAGAAGATAAATTAATGTTTGTCGGCTTACCGGCAAAAGCAACCATTCGTGTTTTTACTATGGCAGGTGATCTTGTAGTGACGATACCTCATCCAAACCCTGAAAATTCTAATTCTGTAGCGGAGTCTGCCGATGAAGAATGGTATCAAATAACTGAAAACTGGCAGAATATTAAAAGCGGTGTTTACATTTATTATGTAGAAGGATGGGACTTGGATGGAAATCCGCTTGGTTCAACAATTGGTAAATTTGTTATCATCAGGTAATTCAAACTTTCGGAGTATATTATGAAAATAAAGTACTATTCTTTAATAATAATTGTTCTGTTATTCTCATTTTTTGAGAGTAATTATGCACAAATGAAAAAAGTTGGGCAGAGTGGTATGACTTATCTTGCTATTAGTCTTGGTGCTAGAGAGAGTGCTATGGGTAATGCCAGCGTTGCGACTGTTAACGGAACTCAAAGCGTATTTTATAATCCGGCATCATTAACTACGTTAAATAATTTTGGTTTTGTAATTAATCATGTTAGCTGGATTGCAGATACTCAACTATACGGCTTAGGCGCAGCATATAGCTTTGGGCAATATGGTACTGTGGCGTTAGATGTAATTTACATGGACTATGGGGAGATAATTGGAACTAAAAGAGTTGATAAAAGCATAGACGAACGCGGTTTTGTAACTACAGGAGATATTAATGTTCAAGATTATGCGATCGGTCTTGCTTATGCTTTTCCTATTAATGAACTTTTTTCTTTCGGTGTAAAAGTAAAATATGTTCATGAATATCTTGGTGATGTTCCTATTGCTGTGAAAGAAATTGATGCCGCAAACCAACTTTATGGATATGAAGATAGAGAATGGAAAATTAATAATTGGGGTTTTGATTTCGGCGCATTCTATAAGATCGGTTTTAAAGATCTTGTTTTGGGAGTAGCTTTCCAAAATTACTCTACTGATATGCAGTATTGGACTGAGCAATTTCAAATGCCGTTAACCATCAAAATGGGGTTAGCAATGGACATATTAAAACTCTGGAATGATGAAAGTGATTTTGAACTAAATACTGCTGTTGATTTATTGCATCCAATTGATTATACTGAAAGAGTACATGTTGGAACAGAGTTGGCATTTAAGAAAATGTTTTTTGTAAGAGCCGGTTATAAATTTAATTACGATGTTGAAAACTACAGTTTTGGTTTGGGATTTAATTTTACCCTAGGTGATTTTGGAGCTAGTTTAGATTATGCTTATACTAATGCTGAGTTTTTTGGTAATGTAAACAGATTAACGTTAAATTTTAATTTTAACTAAATAATAATTTAATTATTCACAATGTATGGAGGTACTATGCAAACAAGTTATAAAACATTAATCTCATTAATTGGGATATTACTGCTATTATTAAGCAGCATATCTTTTGCTCAAGTAGCTGGGGATATTTTATGGCAGGATAAATTTGAAGATACGGCAACCGATCCTGGTTGTTTAGTTAATGTCGGTTGGATGTACTACAATGAAAGTGACGGTTTAGCCGGCGCTATCGTAGAGCAAACAAGTTCATTTACAGCTTTTATGCAGACTGGTAACTTTTCCAGTTTTGTCGGCGCTGTTGTAATGCAGTCAAATGGCACCCCGGAAATTGATACTGCTGATGCAGTAAGAGGACATGAACTTCTTGTTGATTCGAGCAAAGGCGCGCCTAATGTTGAAGTAACGTTCAGAGTAAATTTCAAAAAAATTGAATCTTCTTTCTTCTCTTTTGCCACCAGAATGGTTCAAAGAGATACTTCAGAAACTTATCCTGATTCTGCTCCTACTGAAGAAGGTGCATATCAAGTATTCATCAGTCCGTTGACTAATGATATATCAATTGCACGTGTAATGGGTGTTTTAGAAGGTGGAGCAGAGTATGATTTCTTGAATCCCGGAAATTGGAAATATCTTGCTTCTACACAAGACTTTACAGTGGAACTGAATATACCATATTGGGTAAAATTCTATTTGTATGAAAACCAGTTCAAAATGAAAATCTGGGAAGGTGATCCAAGTGACGAAGAAGATGTATGGTTATTAGAAGCTACAGAAGATAGCGCTCGTGTTTCCGGTACATTCTCACAATTCGCTTTATTATCTTCTGATCCTGCAGCCACTGATCAGATTGAAATTGATCAAATAGTTGTTAGAACAACAGACCCTGGCACTGCTGTAGAAAAAGAAACTCCTGAACTACCAAGCAAATTTGAATTGATGGCAAACTATCCAAACCCGTTCAATCCATCAACAAACATCCAATTTGCATTACCTGCAAATTCAAATGTAAAATTAACTGTAGTAAATGCATTAGGTCAGGTTGTTGCTGAATTAGTTAATGGTGAGTTAAGTGCTGGAGTTCATGAAGTAACATGGAATGCCGCAAATGTATCATCAGGAATTTATTTCTACAGAATTGAAGCTAATAATTTTGTTCAAACAAGAAAAATGATGCTTCTTAAATAAGAATATGTATAGTATTTGAAAAACCGGGATTCCATTCAATATGGATCCCGTTTTTTTTTTATCAATTTGGGGAGGAGATAATGCTCAAAAATGTTTTAATTTCACTACTTGTTTTAGTGTTTTTTATCTCGTGTAGTGAAAAAGGAGATACAACTACTGAAAATCATAGCAGTAAATCTGCAAAGGTTTTTTACGTAGAAAATAGTACAACAAAGATTCCTGTTGTTGTAGTGAGCGGTACTCCGTACGAGATGGGATACCAATTAGGACAAGCTACAAAAGAAGAAGCTAAAAAGTGCATGCTTGGCTTTTTAGATCTAGCACAGAAGAGCAACGCTGCACTGACTGATGCTGTCTTAGATGATGCATGGAATAAAATGCTGCCTTATATCGATAAACGATTTATCGAAGAATTAAAAGGTCTTGCTGACGGCTCTGAACTGCCGCTTGATCAATTAAGAAGAGCGCACATGATCCCTGTTGTTTCATCTTATGCATGCAGCGGTGTGGCTGTTTGGGGTGATGCAACAGCTAACGGCGACCTCTATCAGATTAGGAATTTAGACTTCACAATGAATGCACACTTACAGGATTATCCTGTGATTGTTGTGTACAAACCAAAAGAAGGTATTCCACATATACAGACTTCATTTGCCGGTTATATAGCATCACATTCAGGAATGAATGCTAAGGGTATTGTTCTCGGTGAAAAAGGCGCTTCTCCTTCGTCAGAATATCCATACAATTATGATGGTATCCATTTTTCACTTCTCTTCAGATCAATTTTGTATGATTCAAATAATCTGGATGAAACTTTAGATATGATCAAGAATGCAAAGCTTATAAAAAGATATTTTTTATATATCGGTGATGGAAAAAAAGAGTCGATGGGCGCGGCAATTGCGGTTGTTACAACTCCGGACGATGTTAAATTATCGATATACAGAGATAATGAAAAACCTAATGGAATTGCTCTAAAAGTTATGAGTAACTGCATTTATTATACAATGAATAATGATATTGCATATGCAAATTTGAATTTGAACAAAGGTAAGTTCGATGCAGAAAAGATGATAAATCTTTCTAAATCGGTTGCTAGTAAGGGAGGAAATCTCTTGAATATTGTTTATGATGCGTCAACACTGGAAATGTGGGTTGCCTATGCCAATGGATTATCAGATGCGGCAAACAGCGAATATATCCATGTAAATATGAACGACTATTTAAATTAACGAGAATAAAGAGAAAGGATTTGATCGGTATCTGATAAAATATTATTCTGAATGAATATTATCTGAATCATTTCACTGAAGTATTATAAAGTTAGTATACGGAGAAAAATATGAAAAAGGCATTATTAATTATTGCAGGAATTATTGTTCTATTCATTATTATCTTTTGGAGTAGAATAGGCAACTCAATTGATGTTTATTCTCTTGTAAGTAATGTTACTGAAGCACTGAATAGTGAAAATGACTCATATACTCTTTCCGTTGAAGGTAATATAAATCTAAGTAATAAGAAGGATACACTCACAGCAGGATTCTCTTACAAAAGAGGAAATCATTTCCTCGCGGATGTTTATTATAACGATTCACGTTATATTCAATAATTAGACAAGGCGATTCAACCCAAGTATTTATAGGTTCGGCTGATAACGGAAGTCAGAAGGAAGGGTATTCAATTTCAAGTCAGAAGCAGGCAAAGAAGAATAATTCCGGTAAGTCAGATTTGATCGTTTATGGAAAGGGTAATGATAAAACTGAATTCGACATAATCAATTTACTTGGAAAGATACTCAACGATTATCCTCAAACAAATGAAATTCCAAATTTAAGCTGGTACAAGAAAACTGCGATCTCAATCTGGTCGTTTCTGTATTGTTCATTTGACGAGAAAGAGAAAGATGGAACTGAATATCAAGTTATCTCAATTCCTCTCGGTTCTAAAAATCTTCAGCTTTGGTATGATGATGAGGACGGAAACTCTTTTCGTCTGATTTCCGATGATAAAAAAAATACTATCAACGTTAAATTAGTTTTAAATGAACCATTCAAGACCAAACCATTACGTATCGGCAGTGAGACAACTGTTCTTAACGTAGAAATTTCAGAATTAAATACAGCGATTTATAGAGGGGCATTACGTACAGGCGGTATTCTGCTTGAAAACATTGAACCTCCAGCCGTTGACGGAATTGAAAGACCTACGGAAAAGGGAAACTGATTTATAATGAAGGGAACAGAGTCCTACTAGCAAAAGGCACGCACAAGGAAATTGGTCAGGCTGAAGGCGCTTTGCTGAAAAATGAGATCAGAAAAATGGTAGATGCTACACTCTACACAATGTGCTGGGTTTATACTATTGATAAAAAGGAATGGTTCATTGATGCATTCAGAGATGCTTATAAAAGAGAATCACCATTTATACCGGAACGGTTTCAGGAAGAAATGGCGGGAATGGCTGAGACATCCGGTGTGCCTTTAAAAGAAATTCAGCTAACAAATGTTTTTCCAGCGCTATTCCATTGTTCAGGTTTTGCTTTGTTCAAATCCGCTACAATTGATGGCAAACTTTATCACGGTAGAATTTTGGATTACATAACAGGACTCGGTTTGCAATACGCCGCTGTTGTATATATCATTAAACCCGACAATTATAATGCTTTTGCAAATATAGGTTATGCCGGTTTTGTTGGCTCGGTAACAGGGATGAACGCGAAGCAAGTTACTTTCGGAGAGATGGGCGGCGGAGGCGAAGGCGATTGGGATGGTATGCCGATGGCGTTCTTAATGCGAGATGGATTAGAAAGAGCAAATACAATGGATGAAGGAGTGAACATCTTTAGAGAAACTCCGAGAACCTGCGAGTATTACTATGTAATTTCCGATAGCAAAATTCCTGATGCAAGAGGACTTTCGACTTCACCGGATAAGTTTATTGTTATTAAACCGAATGAGGCTATAGAAACACTTGACCAACCTGTGAAAGATGCTGTGTTGATGTCAGCAGGAGATCGTTATAAAAATCTTGTTAAACGTGTTAAGGAAAATTTTGGAAAGATAGATGCACAGAAAGCAATTCATTTGATGGATAGACCTGTATCGATGAAGAGCAATTTGCACAGTGCATTGTTCGCTCCGGAGTCTATGGAGTTCTGGGTTGCAAATGCTGGCATCAATACTCCGGCAAGTGAAGAACCTTATTATCATTACTCCTTTAAGGATTTATTGGATCAGCTTAATAAGGTGAAATAAAAATGTTAACAATGCCGGCAGAAGCAAAGAAAAAAATCATCAAAAGTTTGGTTATTACTTTTTCACTGGCATTGCTTCTTCTTATTTACGTTTGGGGAGAGGCTACAATATTCGGGTTTCTTTCTTCAATCCCATTTTTCATATTCCTTTACTTTTTATTCTTTTCAATCGGCGATCCAATAATTACTGATTGGTTTAAAAATGAGTTAAATGGTGAACTGAAAAAAAACATTATTTTCCCGACTCTACTAATAGTGATTTACTATTCTTACCTGTTGCTTAATGGTGCGGATCCATTCAAAGGGACAAATTTTCTTCTTCCGTATTTAATCTATTTCCCAGTATTGATTTTTTCAGGTAGGTTGACCAAATCAGATAATTTAGATTGGATTGACTTTTTTGCTTTTGCACTTTTTCTTCTTCCTATAACATTAGTAAATTTTGAGCCCGGTACGAGCATGCCTTTCGGCGGTAGAGGATTTGATTCTGTTTACCGGATAGCTATAATGTTAACGGCGGTTTACAGCTTTTCTGTAGTGAGAGGTATTAAAGATGTAGGATTCTATCCAATATTTAAATGGAAGTATCTAGGTTATGCATTGTTATCTTGGATTGCATTTTATTCTTTGGCGATAATTATTGGATACCTGACGAATTTTCTAAAAATTGTTGGACATGACTCCATTACTATTGAACTTCTGAGTGGAATATTCTGGGGATTACTCACGGGATTTTTCCATACTGCTATATTCGAAGAGCTTTTCTTCAGAGGACTTCTGCAGAATATGTTTTCCAAAAAGATTAAACAATCTGACAATTGGAAGATATTCTGGAAGTGGGGACTTGGAATCTTAATTTTTTTCTCTTTACTTGCCGGGTATACTTTGGAAGGAGGTCTTCAGTGGCTTCCTACATTAGTAACAATATCGTTATTCTTTGCAGCCTTCATAATTGAAGGAAAAGCGAAATCAGAAGTTGGAACTTTCACAGCGTTAGCAATTACAAGCGTTATCTTCGGCTTGGTACACTATCATGCAGGATCGATTGTTTTTATTGGTCTTGCTTCAATAGCGGGTTGGGCTTATGGATACACGTACTACAAAACTAAAAACGTGTTTTACTCTGCGCTAGTTCATACCTTGGTGAATAATACGGCTATTATTATCGGAATAGAGTTAATGAAATAATCTTGAAAAAATGAATTATGTTAAAATCAAAATTTATTATAAAAAATATAGTTGCTTTATTCATAATAACATTGCTTTTATTTTCATGTCAAAAGAATTCAGTTGAAGATAAGGCGAAAAACCTTTTGTCTCAGATGACACTTGAGGAAAAAGTCAGTCTTCTTGGCGGACATGACGGAATGTCCTCAAACGGTATTGAGCGGCTCGGTATCCCAAAACTTGATATGGCAAATGGTCCGCACGGAGTTGGCGGAGAGGAAGGAGCAACATTTTTTTCATCAGGCATTTCTCTCGCTGCTACTTGGAATCCGAAGTTAGTTGAGAAAGTTGGAGAAGCAATAGGTGAGGAAGCCAACTATTTCGGTAAAGAAATCATGCTTGGTCCATGTGTAAATATACATCGCTTACCAATTGGCGGACGAAATTTCGAAAGTTATTCCGAAGACCCGTACTTAGCTTCACGTATGGGTGTCGCATGGATCAAAGGTGTGCAGAGTAAAGATGTTGCAGCGTGTGTTAAACATTACGCCGGTAACGAACAGGAGTTTGAGAGAAACGGTGTAAATGTTATAATGGATGACAGAACATTCCATGAAATACATTTACCCGCTTTCAAGGCTGCTGTTCAAGAAGCTAATACTTACACGGTAATGAGTGCGTACAATAAATTCAGAGGGAAGTTTGCATCAGAAAATAAATATCTACTGACTGATGTATTAAGGAATGAACTTGGTTTTGACGGTTTTGT
>QILJ01000133.1 GCA_003233295.1 Ignavibacteria bacterium
AAGATCTTGGCGGGTACCATGATAGACCACCAGTTGTTATTGCACCGCCTGATACGGTGATACTGCCGTATTTACAATCTCCAACAGAATCATCAATTTATGTATGCTGGCATGCGTCAATTTCACCGGAGTCTGTTGTGGAATATGGTACTACAGAATCTTTAGGTAATTCTGCATCTGGCGATGTATATATATGGGAAGACTCAACCACATGGCATTGGGTAAAATTAACAAACCTTGAGCCGGAAACAGTTTATTATTATAGAGCAGTTTCTGATACAATGAGATCAGATGTTTATAAGTTTAAAACTCCGCCGCGTAAAGGACAAAATACCGGACATATTCGTTTTGCTATTATTGGTGATACACGTACTTATCCCGATCAATTTACAAACGTAGTTTCAAGTATTAGAGAAAAAGTAACGGAAATATACGGCGATCCTGATATTGAAAATAATCTGAATCTGATTTTAAGTAACGGGGATATTGTCACCTACGGTCCGACATTATCCCAATATAAAGCTGAGTGGTTTGAACCACTTTCCGGTATAACAGCTAATGTTCCAATGATGGTAAGTATTGGCGATCATGAACATGATGCGGATAATTATTACAACTATATGAAGTATGAAGATTTTGCAGGTCCGCAAGGGGAGAGGTATTATTCATTTCAATATGGACGAGTTCTTTTTATTGCAGTTCATAGTATTTTTCATACCGAGGAACAATTGCAATGGCTGGATAATCTGCTGCAGACTGCAGAAGCCGATTCAACAATTGATTGGGTGATAGCTTATACACATCGTCCGGGTCATAGTGAAATTTGGCCTGACGGAAATGAAAAGTATGTACAAGATCATGTTATTCCCATTATGAGCAAGTACAGCAAAGCGGATATTCTTACTTACGGACATTCTCACGCTTATGAGAGGGGACAAGTAAATAATGTAAGTCTCCGTCTTTTAGAAAATGGCGGCGGCGGTGCTGAGTTGGACAGATGGAGGGAATATCCTAACCAAACGGATTATCCTGAAATTCAAAAAACTTATGATTATTGGAGCTATACGATTATAGATATTGATGTTGAGAATAAAAGGTATGATGGAGCAATGTACGCAATAGGTTTGGATGAAATTGAATTTGATAATATAAGAGTAGATCAATTTTTTAGAGACAAGAAAAATGAAACTCCGCCATTTAAACCGGAAGTAATTGAACCAGCAAACAAAAGTGAAGTATCACAGCCAATTACATTACATTCAACTGAATATAACGGGACATATGAAATCTTGAGTTCTCAATTTCAGGTAACTGCCCAGCAAGGGGATTATACCAATCTACTTGTTGATAATAAGAGAGACTTTGAAAATATTTATTTAGATACCGGTGCGCCAAACTTCATTCCGATTGATAAAAATGCCGGAATTGATCTTACGCAATGTTCACTTGAAGACAACAACCTTCAAATAGGAAAATCATATTGGTGGCGTGTACGCTACAGAGATAAAAATTTACAGTGGTCTTCATGGTCTGAAGAATATTCTTTTACCGTTACAATAAAAACGGATGTTGAGGATAATCCTGGTGTTATAAAAGAATCAAACCTTTATAACAATTATCCAAATCCGTTTAATCCGTCAACAATAATTAAATTCGATGTTGCTAAAGAGGGTAAAGTTACTTTGAGAATATATACAGTGGAAGGTAAGTTGGTTACAGAATTAATGAATGATGAGATCAAGTCTGGTAGTTACTCTGTAACATGGAATGGAACTGATTCATTTAATAGGAAGATGTCTTCGGGGATTTATTTCTACAAACTTCAAACTACTGATTATCAAAAGATCGGCAAGGCTATTTTAATTAAATAAGGAAAATTTCTGGTTAGTCTTATAAAAAAGCTTTGTATTGGAGAAGTTGAAATTCTGTAACTAAGCGGAAAGGGAAAACCGGATGAATCAATGTATATAACGTATAACAGTTTATACGGTCGTTCTTTGGAAAAAACACATGAGCAGATATTCATAAATTCATTACGAAAAAAGTTTGAATTATCACTATAAGAAAGTTCTGGAATCCTAGTAGCAAAGCTATATTTATTCGGTGAGCTACTCAAAACACTTAGGAGAATAAAGAATTTATGTAAGGCAAAATACGGAATGCACGAGAGATAATCGAAGTAACTTCGACAATATCCTAGCATTAGTTAATAAAATATGCTACCTTATTTATTTAAAAAATGATAAGAGAAACTAACAAAAATTAACAACTATGTTTTTAGTCTCATATTATTATTTTGGAAATGGATGAGATTAAAGGATAAATTCTGATAGTGAAGGACTTAAAAACAAATGGATCAGTTATATTTTGAGTGCTGACCAACATAGTAACACTACCGAATATGGGTCAAGTGTAAGTTTCTACGGTGATAAATTGGGTATTGTAGTTTTGAATAGTATATGAAAAATAACTGCACTGTTTTTTTTACAAATATTAAATTAAAAGTGATGAAATATTTGTCATTATAATACCAATTTTATTTACTTATACAATTTAATCTTATTATTTTAAAACTATATTAAGTAAAATATGAAAAGGTATATATTTTTAGCAATCACTATTGTTTTAATTCTGTTTCTATTATTATGGAAAACAGATGAGAATTCTACTCCACAGGATTTGGCAATTACAAGTACGGAACTATTCGGCAAAACTCAAAATGATGGGATCCTTGCCAAAGTTGGCAATAAAATTATTTATGTTGATGAATTTTACAAACGTGCTGAATATGCTATTCGTCCAAAATATTGTAAGGGGAATTATAATGTGGATAAAATGATCATCTTAAATTCACTTATCGGAGAAAAACTTCTTGCAATTGAATATGAGAATGATAAGCATATTAAAGAAAACGAACATCTTAATAAGTATATACAAGGAAGACGCGAACAGGCAATGAGACAAGTTCTAAATCTGAAGGAAGGGACTGAAAAGGTTAAGCTGGATTCGTCTGTGATCATGAGAAATTATAAAGTTGCCGGCAGAAAATATAACTTAGAGTACTTCGTGGTTGGAAATAAATATGATTCAAAGGATGTCGAAGAATTACTTTTTAAAAAGGGAAAAGATTTCTCTGACATTTATACTGCTTTTACAAGCATGGAAAAAATTCCGACTATTAAAATTGACTATTTTTCAAATGAATTACCGAAAATACAGAAGGCAGTATTTGCCGATACATTAAGTAGAAATCAAATATTGGGGCCGATAATTATTAATGATTCAACTCGACTCTTCATGCGAGTAAAAGGATGGAATGATCGGATTGTTTTTGATCAGCGGGGAATTGAACAAAGATTGAACGATGTAAGGAAGAAACTTACTGACGAGAAAGCTGATTCCATATACTCCCAATACATTCTTAAGGTGATGAAAGGAAAGCAGATAGAATTTAACCAAGAAATTTTTTATAAACTAGTAAATATTCTTGGACCTGTTTATTTAAGTAAAGATAAAGAAAAAAAAGATAGATTCTTGGAATCGACACTGAACAAACCAAACGAAATTCCGAATATGAAAATTTTTGCCAGTGAAATAGAACAAATAATTACTGAACCTCTTTTAAAAATTGATAATGATACTTGGACAGTTGGTAACATGCAAAGTTATTTGGAAATTCATCCGTTTGTTTTTAGGAAAAAGAGAATTAAGAATCGCGAGTTTGCCAAATACTTACGGTATGCTATAGTTGATTTAATCCAAGATAAATATCTTACAGAAGAGGCTTACAAAATGGGTCTTGATAAGGATTTCCGGGTTGTTCAATACGAAAATACTTTTAGAGATGCTAATATTGGACTTTTGGGAAAATATGAATATTTAAAAACGCAAAATGTTGAAGGGAAAAAATGGCTCGAAATTATTGAAGAAAATTTAACACCGTATATTAAAAAGCTTCAGAAAAAATATAATACTTCAATTGCAATTAATGTTAATGAATTCAATAATATAAAATTAACGAAGATTGATTTGTTCGCTACTCAAAGGGGAGTACCTTTCCCTATTGTTGTTCCCAGTTTTCCATTAATAACTAATAACGACCTCACATCATCTTGATTATGGTAAAAAAATAGAGGATGAATAGAAATACATCTGGTCTCTTTATCTATCCGGAATTCATAACTAAAATAATAACTTCACATAAGAATTTATTTATAGATATATCCTTTCAAAATATTTGTCATGTAAATAAATACTTATATTGTTCATTTTCGTTTCATAAATTAGGTTTTTGTAGTTAAAGTTTTATAGGGTTAAAAAAATACTTGCATTTAAACAAACGTTTGCCTATGTTGCATTTACAACTACAAACGTTTGTTTTAGTTCTTTTCACAACTGCAAATGTTTCCTTAAGTTGATACTATTCTTGATACTATTCTTGATACTGTTTATTCTGTTGTTATTGGTCTAACGAGAATTCATGGAGAAATATATGATAAATTGTTTACCACTCAATCTTATTCGTTTTATTGCAGTGCTTATTCTTATTATAGCGTTTCCGTTATATGGTCAAACCACCGGTAAACTTTCTGGAAGGATCATAGATCAAACCAGCGGTAAACCAATGCTCGGTGTAAATGTTCTGATAGAAAGTACGGCAATTGGGGCAGCCACTAACAAAGATGGTGAATTTGTTATGATAAATGTTCCGCCAGGCAATTACAACGTTATTGCGAGAATGATTGGATATAAAACAGTAAAGGTATTGAATACTAATATTTCCGTTAATAGAACGACAACAATGGAAATTCCAATGACAGAATCCTCGGTAGCAATGGGGGAAGTGGTTGTATCTGCATCTAAAATTTCACAAAAAAAAGATCAAACAGGGTCAATAAAAAATATCAGTTCCAAACAGATTAAAGAACTTCCGGTTGAGAATATATCTGAAGTAGTCAACATGCAAGCGGGTATAGTACGTGGCCATTTTAGAGGAGGTAGAATCGGTGAAACGGTAACTATGATTGATGGTATTGAAGTCAATGATGCTTTTCGAGGTTCAATGGTTAATATTGAAAAGGAAGTTGTACAAGATCTTGAAGTAATTACCGGAACTTTTAATGCAGAATATGGCAATGCCATGAGTGGCGTTGTTAATATGGTTACTAAAAACGGTGGTAATAAATTCGTCGGGTCAGTACGAGCAGATTTCGGGAATTACTTTACCTCTCATAATAACATATTCCCCGGATTAAAAGCTACTGATGTCGATAGAATAACTGATTTCAGAAGTTATTTTTCCGGACCTATCTTAGAAAACATGTTATCATTTGTTATAAATGGAAGATATCAGAATAATAAGGGATATCTTAATTATTTAAGGAGATTTGAACCGATAGACTATAATAATTATGCAAGTCCATATCCCGAAGAATGGCACATTGAACATAGTGGAGATAGCGCTTACATCCCGGCTTACGATCGTAGTTATACTTTATTTGGAAAACTTACTTTTAAACCAACAAATTCACTCCGAACGTCGCTTACAATTAATGCTGAAAATTATGAAAGCATGGGTTATTCTCATATTTGGAAATATAATCCCGATGGAGTGGCAAAAAATTATAATGTTTCCAATTCGTATATATTTCAACTTAATCATACACTATCAAATTCATTATTTTATTTAGCCCAGGTTACCTATCTTATAACGAATAATCGCCATTCGTTATTCAAAGATCCGTTGGATCCATCCTATCTGTCAGACGGATATGCGAGAAGCGGCAGAACGGGTTTTTATACGGGCGGGCAAGATAAGAGCTATAGTAAAACATATACAGAAAAATTTATGGGGAAATTAAGTTTTACGTGGCAAGCAAATAAAAATCATCTATTCAAAACCGGGGGAACTTACTCAAAGTATAATTTAGATGTATTAAGTAGTTACATACAAAATAAATATAGAGCTAACTCTGAGTTGGAAGGGGAAATATCTGTTGATACTGTAACTAACAAAGTTACATTTGTGAACTACTCACCTCAATTAGCTGCTGATTCATTATTAGGGATTGAATCGTATAAGCATAAACCTGAAGAATATTCACTTTATGTACAAGATAAAATGGAGTTCGATAATTTAGTGATAAATCTTGGTATCAGGTATGATTATTATAACGCGAATACAGTTGTCCCATCAAACTTAAGAAATCCAGGTAATCAACTCTATTTTGAGAATGCATCGAAGATGAGTACATATGTGCCATCAAAAGGATATAGTCAATTATCCCCTCGTTTAGGTTTATCCTATCAGTTAGGCAATTCGGCATTGTTACATTTTGCCTATGGTCATTTTTTTCAAAGACCAAGTTTCAGTGTCTTTTATTCAAACAGTTCATTTTTGATCAGTCCGCAAGATTACGGGTCAATAATGGGTAACCCGAATCTGAAACCAGAAAGATCAGTCTCTTATGAAGTTGGACTTTGGCAGGAACTTATCCAAGGTATGGGATTAGAAGTTGCCGTATTCTATAAAGATATTTATGATTTGTTGACAATTATTCCGATTGCTACATACAACCAAATAAGATATGGACTATACAGTAATAAAGATTACGGCAATGTAAAAGGTCTGGAAGTTAAATGGGACTATTTCGACGGGCCGTTTACGGTGGGCTTGAATTATACTTTGCAGTATACAAAGGGTGTTGCAGATAATCCGTATACAAATTTTTCGAGAGCGGGAAGCAAATTAGATGCATTCAATGTATTGATACCGCTATCTTGGGATCAAAGACATACACTAAATATAACCGCAGGTTATATGGTTTCTAAATTTGGAATATCAACAACTGTTTATTTCAATTCAGGTTTCCCATACACATGGAGACCATTACCTGAATCACGTTTATCTGACATAAATCTACGACCGAATAATGCACCTATGTCGAACATGTTTCAAGTTGATATGCGTGCACACTATGATGTATGGGAAAAGGATAATATGAGATTTAGAATAAACTTACTGATCTATAACCTACTTGATAAGTTAAATGAAGTAAGTGTCTATTCTTCAACAGGTCAAGCCTATACGGATATCGTTCGAAAATCTGATTTAACAGAACATCATAGCGATTTTAACACATACTATGATAGAATTCAAAATCCGCAAATGTATGCAGCTCCAAGAAGAATTAAACTTGGGCTGGAATTTGCATTCTAAAGTTTAAGACAATTATGGGTAGTTATATGAATAAAAAAAAGAAGTCAGTTTTCACTTTTATAATGTTATTGATAGCTCTATCAACAATATCTTTTGCTCAAGGACGATTATATGAAGGTCCGGATGATCCGGCAGGAGATCCAGCGATGAGGCGTGAAGGCTGGATGAATGGAAATAGAGTATTTTTATATTTTCGTAATTCAACCGAACTATCAAACTGTTGCGGAACTAGATGGTCAAGATGGCCAAATAATCCCGATGGGCTCTCAATTACAGATGGAGTTGCTCTTTTAGTAGGAGCTCGTATTCATATTAAGGATGGTGTACCTATTACTAATCTAGATGAAATTGCTTCAAGTGGTGATTCAGTGGATGTCCTTTATTTTTGTCAAACCAGTTACAGGGAAGAAACAGATTACAGTCCTGTCGGAGATGTTGAGTGGGGATTTCAACCGGTCAAAGGATACTTTAACTTGGATGATGAATATCTTGCAATGAGCAATATTAATAATTCATGGCCGCCGGCTGGTTGGCCTTCAACGGGTTCAGATAAAAAATGGCAGGGAGAGTGGAATGGGAGATTTGGCAGAGGTGTTCAATATGCCGACTTAGAAACCTATTTTGTTGCAAACGATGCCCAGGATCAAGAAAAAATATTTGAAGATGACAATACCGGACCAATTGTAAAATATTTTCCACGACCCGGTGTCTTTATCGGTGATAAAGATCCTGATGTAACAGTTCAAAAAGGAGATCCTTGGGGCGGTATAGGCATCAGAGCTTCTGTTAGATCTTTTCAATGGAATAATGTTCAGGCAAGGGATAATATATTTTTCGAATATGACCTCACTAATATCTCGGATTATGACATACCAGAAATTGCTTTTGGATATTGGGTTGATAATGGTATCGGTAATAACGATCCTGATGACATAGGCTATTTTGATACCTTTCAAGATTTAAGTTATTCATGGGATATTGATGGTATTGGCGATGGAGGAAGAAAAACGGGAGTTTTTGGGTTTGCTTATCTAGAAAGTCCCGGTGCACCTTATGATGGAAAAGATAATGACGAAGATGGAATAATTGATGAAAAGAGAGATAATGACGCAGGTTCATTTGTTGGTCCTACGGATGGTATTGCTAACATGGAGAAATTTTTAAAGTTTAGCGGTAAAACTTTGGAAGAATTAAAAGATCACTGGTCCGGCGATGAAGACCAGGATTGGGAGGACGGGGTTGACGAAAATAATAACGGTATATACGAAGAAGATGAACGTTATGGAGATGATGTTGGTCTAGATGGAGTAGGTCCTTTAGATATTAACTATACAGGTCCGGATGAAGGCGAGGGGAATCATAAACCGGATTATAGGGAAGGTGTTGGCGGTGAACCTAATTTTGCAGCTCTCGATATTTCGGAATCAGATATGATAGGGTTAACGACTTTTCAGCTTTTTCCAATTCCGGAACATGCAGCTCCATACCATAATTGGTTCAGAAATGATCAAGATATGTGGAATAGATTGAGTTCAGATGTTCTTGAGGGATATACAGGAAAATTAGCCAATTTAGTTGAATTATTTGCATCTGGTGTTTTCCCCCTTTATAAAGGTAGAACCGAACGAGTTTCTATGTCAATGCTACATTCTTATGATGTAACGGAAAATCTGAATAGTGCTACACACAAAGCTCCAATCTTGTTCAAACAAAAGGAAATTGTTCAGGCAATATATGAAACCGATTATCGCTTTGCTCAACCTCCTTTAATGCCTACCTTAAAAGCCTACGCATTAGATGGCAAGGTAGTATTGTCTTGGGATGATAGAGCAGATACAAAAACTCATGACCCTTTTGTTAGAAACTTAAATGATTTTGAGGGTTATAAACTCTTCCGTGCTACCGATATGTTCTTTTCAGATGCAGAAGTAATAACAGATGGTTTTGGCACTGCTAGTATGTTAAAGCCGATATTTGAATGTGATTTGAAAGACGAATATAGTGGATTTGCAAAATGGGGAGAAGTTAACGGGCAAGGATATTACTTAGGGGATAATACCGGTATAGTTCATTATTATGAGGATGACAACGTTATAAACGGAAAGACTTATTATTATGGCTTGGCAGCATACGATTACGGGATAAAAGATTTTGGATCAAATGGAATTGGTCCTTCGGAAAACAATCTTGTTATCGATCAAGATGAATTTGGAAAGATTAGAAATTTGGGTAAAAATATTCAAATAGTTATACCACGTACAAATGCTGCAGGATTTGTAGAGCCATCTTTTGAGATGTTAGATGGTGCTACTACAGAATTGCGTGGGTCGCCATTTGATATTACAATATTTAATCAAGCGGGAATAGAAAAAGAAAAGACCTATAAAATAAAATTTGGCTATGGCATTGACGACTCTAAACATTATATTAGGGAAAGGGCAGCAAGACATTATACAGATTTTGTTTATGTACCTAATCGAGTATCTTTCTATGATATTACTGATGGATCGAATACCCTGATTTACGAGGAGACACAGGATAAATTTTCCCTTTCAAATATGGAGCCTGTTAATTCAGATTTGAAACGTATTAATAGAAATGGATTTAATACCGAACTTATTGATGGCTTTACATTTTCAATAATACCCAACTATAAAATTAATGTAAGTATTGATTACGAAAAAACAGGTTGGTTGGTAGGTAAATCAAATGTAAACTTTGTGATTAACGAAAAAGCAAAAGATTATTTTCCATGGGATTATGAAGTTGTTTTCACTGGAGTTGATTCAGTATATGCGCCTCTTAAAAATATATTATTTGGCTTGAGAGATGAAAAAGGAGATGCAGTAGAAGGAAAGGATATATTTAAAGATTATAGCTTCAATTTTTATGTTAATAATAAAAGTTTTGTTGATTCAACCGGAAAATACGAGCGACTAGATGTTGTTGCAGTTGATGCTGATAATGATGGAGTTTTTGACCCGTTTAAAGATTATTATTTAATTGGTGTTCACGTAAATTATTTACCTATAATAGATAGATGGGCCGGTACAATTTTTCGGATGGATTTTAATGGGATTAATGATAAAGCAGATTTGCCACAACCAAATGATGTTTATCATCTGACTTTTAACAGAATATTAGGATTTAACGATTCTCTCTCCTTTAAGATAAAACCATCGGTAAAATTAGAAAAGAAATTAGTAAAAACTTCAATGGAAAAAATAAAGGTAGTTCCGAATCCCTATGTTGCTGGCAATACAATGGAAGAAGCAAATACAATAGTAAGCTTTGAACAGAAGAGAAAGATTATGTTTACTCATCTGCCAGCCGTATGTACTATTAAAATATTCACAGTTAGTGGTGTATTGATAGATGAAATATTAGTTAATAATTCTGCTGATGACGGGAAAGCATTTTGGGATTTACAAACACGTGAGGATTTAGAAATTTCTGCCGGAGTTTATATTTATTATGTAAAAGCAGAAATAACAGGAGATGAAAAGATTGGAAAATTTGTTGTAATAAAATAGTTACAGAAATTATATATAGTAGTTATAAAGGAAATAATATGCTTTTAAAATATTCAAAAAATGAGAAGAGAATAAATACTGTTATTCATAACTATTTAAATAAAATTTTGATGCTCCTTATATCCTTACTAATTATTACCCCTGAAATTATAGCACAAAAACCATACAGGGTAGGTACAACTATTGCTAGTTTTTTGGAAGTAGGATACGGAGCAGCGGGGAACTCAATGGGAGATGCGTATACTGCTCTTGCTAATGATGCCTCCTCAGTATATTGGAATCCAGCAGGTATAGCTTCACTTGAGACAAACTCGGCATTATTCTCATATCAACCATGGATTGCAAATATAAATTCCTCTTTTGTCTCGGCAAATGTATATCTTCCTTCGGTTGGTGTTTTTGCTTTAAGTCTGATCAGTATGAATTATGGACAGATGGATGTTACCACACTTCTTCGTCAGGAAGGTAACGGTGAAACTTTTCAAGCATCTGATTTAGCAATTGGTCTAACATTTGCTCGGAAATTAGCTCAATGGTTTGCTTTTGGAGCAACATTTAAATATATCTCGTCAAGTATTTGGCATACTTCGGCAAGTTCTATTGCTATTGATCTTGGAGTTACAATTAATACTGACTTTCTTTCTCTTACTGGGGATTTTGATAAGGGATTAGTAATAGCAATGAGTGTGTCGAATTATGGCACTCCGATGACATATGACGGGATTGATCTGATATATCCCATTGATATAGCACCAGATGAAAACGGTAATTATAAAGATACTCCCGGACAGTTTAAAATGCAGTCATGGGAACTTCCCTTAATATTTAGATTCGGAATAGCTGCTTATCCAATAGTTATTGGTAATCATCAATTATCTGTTGCAGTTGATGCTCTCCACCCGAATAACAATAGTGAGTATATAAATGTTGGCGGTGAATATAAATTAACATTCCCAGCCTTCGGTGAGATATTTATTCGAGGTGGTTATAAAGGTATTTTTATGGATAAAAGTTTATATGGACTTTCTTTTGGTTTCGGACTAAAGATGTTCATTATGGATAATAACAGCATAAGATTAAATTATGCTTTCCGAGAACATAAGGTACTCGGAGATACACAGACATATGAAATAACAATAAGCTTTTAATTCTAGCTGTTGATTTTAAGAATATTAGACTATTAGATGTCATGGTTACTGTAAGAAAAATGTATTTGTATTAGGACAAACGTTTGTTTAGATCGATCGAATAAATATAGGATAATGACATTAAATTATTAGAAAAATAGTCGTAAACAATGCAAGATTTTTTTTTGTATAAACAATATGCTGTCTGTTTTCTATTAGAACAGATTGCCCATGAAAAACTTAATTGGATTTTAAATGAATAAATATTTATCAACTTTTACTATTCTCATAACAATTACACTGTTAGTAAATTTACGTGCTGAAACAAATTCCATGCAGCAATTTCCCGATGGACTGGTAGGGCGTTGGACATTTAATAATGCTAGTGATTTAACTAAAGCTGCGATTGGCAACCCTTTGTTATTAACCGGAAGCCATACTGCAGTTGAAGGTCCGAGTGATACTTCAGGAGCGGTTAGAATTGGAATAGGAAGTTATTATTCGCTAGAACATGGTATTGCGCCAAATGGCGGTGGGAGTAAGGTAAACAGTTATACAATTGTAATGGATATAAAAATTCCTATGACAGGCCAATGGTATGCTCTTTATCAAACAAGTCCAACAAATACAAATGACGGAGATTGGTTTGTTAATCTTAATGCAAATATTGGAATTGCTGCTACCGGCTATACATCAAGTACATTAAAACCTGGGGATTGGTATAGAATTGCGATCAGTGTATCTAACGGGAACCGGCATGATTATTATATAGATGGAGAAAAAGCTCTTAGCGGAATTCCAGGATCTGTTGACGGAAGGTTTTCACTAGATCCCAAAGTTTTATTTTTTGCAGATGAAAACAATGAAGACAATACTCTAGATGTTGCTGATATTAAGATTTTCTCAAGAGATCTATCAGACGCAGAGATGCAAGAACTCGGTGGATATGAGCACACAGTTGAAATAATTAAATCAGAATCTAGTCCATACTTACAATCACCAACTCCAACATCAGTGTATATATGCTGGGCGTACATTGGAGATAATCCTTCTACGGAATACGGGCTTACACCCAGTTTAGGAAATCAAGTTATTCCTGAAACAATTACCATTAATGGTGGTGATACTTATCTTAATTGGTTTGCTGCTAAACTAGAAAACTTGAAACCGAGTACTACCTATTATTATCAAGTTAAAACTGATAGCACAATATCAGAAATATATAAATTCAGAACTCAGCCGGTTGATAATGATTCCACAGAACATATTCGTTTTGCAATTTATGGTGATAGTAGAACCGTTCCACAAATATTTAGAGAAATCAATGACTCACTGATGAGTACGGCTCTATCACTTTACGGTGAGAACATCGAAGAAGATCTGAACCTTGTTTTTGACGTTGGCGATATTGTAACCAGCGGTGGAGTTTTGTCACAATACATTCCGGAGTATTTTAATCCCACATCGTCAATTTCAACGTCAGTTCCTTTTATGGTTAGTATTGGTAATCACGAAAGTGAGTCACCTCACTATTATAAATTTATGAAGTATGAAGATTTTGGCGGAGCGGAAGGGGAGAAATATTATTCTTTCAGAATAGGTAGAGTTTTATTTATTGGATTAAACAGTAACTGGCAATTGCGTAACGATACACAAATTGAATGGCTTGATCAAGTGCTTACAAAAGCTCAGAATGATGATACAATTGAATGGATTTTTGCATTTCATCATCATCCCGGACATAGCGAGTTGTGGCCAGATGGTAATACGGCTTATGTACAAGATAGAATAATACCCACACTTGCAAAATATTCAAAATTTGATATGTTGACTTATGGTCACTCACATAATTATGAAAGAGGTACGGCACTTAACAGCGGGTTTAGATTAATGCTTAGTGGTGGCGCCGCTAGTGCATTAGACCGATGGGAGATGTATAATAATCAGCAAAATTATCCGGAAATTCAAAAATCTTTTGATCATCACTGTTATTCTATTGTTGATATTGATGTAGCTAACAAATTTTATGAAGTAACATCCTACAGTTTGGGAAACCCTCAGAATCCGTTAGGTAATAAGGTGATCGATCATTTTATCCGGGATAAGAAGAACGAAACTCCTCCGGTTACTCCTTCTATAACACAACCAGTACAAGATACTCAAGTGGAACCGCCATTTGCTCTTAATGCATCAGATTATTCAGGGACTTATGAGCTCATGACCTCTCAATTCCAGGTCACATCTACTCAAGGCAACTATGATGCACCGATCTTGGATGTTAAGAGAGATTATGAAGATATTTATGGAACACCTCAACCACCCGATTATATGCCGGTTGATTTAAATGCCGGAATTGATCTTACCGAATATGTAGTAAATGAAAATACATTTGGAGAAGTATGGGCAAGAGTAAGATATAGAGATAAAAATCTGCAATGGTCATCTTGGTCTCCTGAAATAAGTTTTCAAGTAAAAAATCCTAATAGTGTGGAAAAAGATGAATCAATAATAGTGAATGAATATAAATTATATAGCAACTATCCGAATCCCTTTAATCCGACAACAACAATTCAATTCGATCTACCGGAAGCAAGTTTTGTTACATTAAGAGTGTATAATAGTCTTGGTGAATTAGTTGAGGAATTGGAAAACGGAAGAATGAGTGCTGGACGTTATACTAAAATATTTGATGCTTCTAAATTAAGCAGTGGTATATATTTCTACAAATTAAAAGCTAATAATTTTGTTGACATCAGCAAAATGACGCTTTTGAAATAAATATCTGTGTTCTGGAAGCATTAAAAATATGTTTTTGATTAGATAATATCTTTAAATAAAAAAATAATTACAAATATGTTGTTTGTAATAATTAACTAATTCAACAATCTTTACAAAGGAGTAATACCATGAAAACAAAAATAATCATTTTTTATTTAATCACGGCTTTGAGTATTTCATTTGCTCAAACCCCGGTTGCACAATGGTCATTCGACGATCCGACTGACTTAACTAAAGCAGATATAGGAAATGCTTTAATGTTGGTCGGTGTTGATTCAGCCGTTGCAGGCCCTGTAGATGGAGACGGAGCAGTTTCAATAGGAATAGGTAGTTATTATGTTGCTAACCCGAACATGT